>JAOZRM010000271.1 GCA_029940175.1 Candidatus Sabulitectum sp.
ATGATCTTGATCAGGAAAAAATCCGGATTGAAATGCTTAAGAAGCACCTGAGGCTCTAGTGGAGAGCCTTTTGCAAGGGCGAAGTTTAGAGTTACTTTTCTGTCTCCCGGGGAATAGAATGCGCTGCCATAACTGCTTATCTCTTCCATGCTCCATGTGCTCACAGGAATGATCAGTCTTCGCTTAACTGGATCACTTGTGTGCAGAGAGAACTGAAGTTGAAAATTACCGCCGGAGTACAGATCGTTTTTAACTTTCAGCAGGTTCCTGAAAAAAGTTTCAGTTCCTTTTGGAGCCACCGTGGAAATAGAGGGCATGAATCCCGGTGCATCAATTCTGTCTGGAAGATCTCTCAGCACATTTACTACCGAAGGATTAAGAGCAGGTTCACCCATTCTTGCAAATTGAACCTTAAACTGGGCGGAGGGAACTTTCATGTCTGGAAAACGCCTTTGAATCATCATCTCTATCTGCTCAGTTATCTGCTCTGCTGAAAGCTTACCGTGGTATTCCGCTCCGGCATCACACATGGAGCAGCCCACCGGGCAGCCGAACAGGGTTGAAACCAGCATGACCCACTTCTTTTCCAGAGGCAATGGCGGTTGCAATGATTCAGCACATTCAACCTGAAGACCGTTCTCGAATTCAACTATGTAGACCCTGGCAAGATCATCTCTGCCGCTGGAAGCAATAACCTTCATTTAACAATCCCCACATCTTTCAGATACCTGGCAACTTTCATGGCAGCTTCAACACCGTTACCTACAGCAATTGCGGTCTGGCGGTAAATACCGTTGCCACAGTCACCGCACATATGAAAAGAACCGTCCGCAGGTGGCGAAGATAACAGATTGGCTGAAATGAAATCCACTCTTGGTGTTCTTCCTGCTGCAACAACGATGATATCTTCTGAAAAGGAGCTCTTTGGAAGACTTCCCGGATGGAGTGTTACAGCGGGAAGCAGCAGTACTTTCCTTAACAGATGGGGAATGACCTTTGAGAAATCACCTCTTGCATAAACGTTTACAATGCAGCTTGAACTGAGACTCATTGCATAATCGAGTGCAGCGTCACCGCCGCCAATAATTGCCACCGACTTCCCGTAGAATCCGGTAATGCTTTTTATATCGTAGTGAATCGGCTTCTCTGCAACTCCTGAAATTTCTATTTTCCTGGGAACAGTTCCCGAAGCAACAACTACACAACGAGCGGTGATGTCTCCACAGTTCGAGTGGACCTGGTACAGATGGTCTTCTCTGTAAACTTTGGTAACCTCTCCGAATATGAGCATTGATGGAATCTGAAAGAGATTGATAAGCTCTCTTCCGGATATTCCTTCCGGAACTCCAGGGTAGTTGATCACAGAACATGCATTAAGAAGCAAACCTCCAGGCTGGTCAGACTCATACACAAGCGGATCGATACCGTACAGCTTCAACTGATTTGCCGCAGCAAGACCTGCGGGACCGGCACCGATTATCACTACATTCTCAGTGCTCACTGAAACTCCGAACACACTTGAGAATGGCAGAAACACTCACTGGTTCAGCAAAACCGTGAGCCAGGTTAACTGTTGTTGCACGGTGGAGGTCAAAATTCATTGTTGCTGTTCCATCCACAGGCATGAGCACCCTGTAACCTCTGACAAAGGCAGATCTAGCAGTGGTTTCGCAGCAGAGGTTGGTCATCACTCCGGTTATTACAACGGTTGTAATGCCCAGCTGATGAAGTAGTTCATCAAGCCCTGTTTTGTAAAAAGAATCGTACTGGGATTTCTCAACTACGCCTGCCCATGATGTATCAAATACCTCGTGGATCTTACTGAGTGGATTCTCCCTTGTTATGGTATCCCTCCACCAGCACCCCATCATTTGGGAATCTTCCTCTGTATTCACGTGTCTGGTATAGACCACAGGCAGATCGTGTTTTTCGAATTCCTCAGCAAGCTCTAGAATTATCGGAACCAGCTCCGGGGCAGAAGGGATAAAGGCATGAGATTCAGGGGAGATGAAAAAATCCTGCATGTCTAATACCAGCAGGGCAAGCCCTTCAGTCTTACAATCGCGGATATTTCTATTATTCAAGGTTTGAAGGTTTATCCTGTGCTTGTACTTTTCCCTGAGCATAGTCACTCCCCGATTCAATGCATGCTGCTACTTAAACACTCCCCAAATATACTCAGCATTTCTTCCATATCCGATCTTCCGGTAACAAGAGGTGGCCACAGGTATATCACCGGCCCAAGCGGTCTGATTATAAGCCCCATTCCAAGAGCCATCACTGCCATTTCAGCAGCGGTACTGCTTCCTCCGGCTTCTTCAGTGATCTCAAGAGAACTCATGCAGCCAAGAGTTGCTGTTCTGTGAACTCCGGGTATTTCGGCGAATTCCAGGAAGGCTGTTTCAAGCAGAGAAGCAGGCAGCCTGCTCTGATCAACCACATTTTCCTTTTCAAACACTTCCAGTGCAGCAATAGCCGCAGCCGCAGCCAGAGGGTTACCGGAGAATGTGTGACCGTGGTAGAAGGTTCTGTATTTGTCGGCAGCGGAGCGGAAGGAATCAAATACTTGAGAGGTTGTGAGAACTGCACTCATTGGCAGGTACCCACCGGTAAGAGATTTCCCCACAACCATCAGATCTGGTTGTATTCCCGCAAGATCTGAAGCAAACATTTTGCCTGTTCGACCAAACCCAACGGCAATCTCATCCAGTATAAGCAGTACATCCAGTTCAGTGCAAAGCTTCCTGAGCCTGGTAACATACTCGGCCGGGTAAATACGAATACCAGCCGCACCCTGACAAACAGGTTCGATTATCACAGCCGCGGTTGCTCCGGCCTTTTCCCGAAGAAGCTCTTCCATTCCACTGAAACACTGAAGCGAACAGTTATCCGAGAAGGGGCAGTGGAAGCAATGGGGTGCAGGTGCCTGAACCGACCTGTTCAGAACATGCTCAATCGGTTTGTGGAATCGTTCCAGAAACCCGAGTCCGACCGTTCCGAAAGTATCTCCGTGATAAGCCCCGGAAAGAGAGATGATGTTTT
>JAOZRM010000094.1:0-7789 GCA_029940175.1 Candidatus Sabulitectum sp.
TGGGGAATTGACCAACGAGTTTTGCCCAGTAGTCAACTATCTGCTCTGAAGTTAATCCTGCGGGGTCCTCACCGTGCATGAAGTAACGACCATCTTTATAGAATTCACTTGCTGCAGGATCCAGAGCTATGAAAACATCCTGCCCCGGTGTGTAACCTGCAGCCCTGATGGCTTGAACAATGAACTCGAGGGCTGCTGTGTTGTCAGGCAGATTTGGAGCAAGCCCTCCCTCGTCGCCTACACTGGTTGACATACCGGCTGCAGCAGCTCTTTTCTTTAAAGTCTGGAAGATCTCAACACCGGCCTGCAGTCCTCTTGTGAATGTGTCGAAACCTGCTGGAACAACCATGAATTCCTGAAGATCTATGGGATTTGAGGCATGCTGGCCACCGTTTATGATGTTCATCATTGGAACGGGAAGTACTCTTGCTGCTGGTCCTCCCAGATAACTGTAAAGAGGTATCATCAGACTGTCGGCAGATGCTCTGGCGCATGCCATTGAAACTGCAAGAATGGCGTTTGCTCCCAGCTCTGATTTGTTTGCTGTACCGTCAATCTGCTTCATGAGGGCATCGACCTCAAGCTGGCAGGAGGCGTCTCTTCCAAGTAATTCCGGAGCAATTCTGGAATGGATGTTGTTAACAGCGTTTCGAACAGATTTACCCATAAAAGCTGCATCATTGTCTCGGAGTTCTACAGCTTCATGCTCTCCAGTTGAGGCTCCACTTGGAACCGCTGCTCTTCCGAAACTGCCATTCTCCAGATATACGTCTGCTTCTATTGTGGGATTTCCTCTTGAGTCAATTATCTGTCTTGCTTTGATCTCTACTATTTCAGCCATTATTTCTCCCTAGGTTATGCTTCAATGATAAGGGGAATATAATGTACTCTGTCAGTGTTGCAGAACCGGTTGGCTCTCAAGCAGAACAGAACCGTAAGTTAACAGAATTTCCTCGTGAGGGCGTGCACTTATTATTTCGATGAAAGCCTGAGCAAGCTCTTTGTCAAACTGTGTTCCTGAGTGTTCCTTCAGCTGTTTAAGTGCAAAATCCACACCTGGTGACTTGCGGTATACCCTGCTGCTTGTCATGGCATCAAAAGAATCTGCCACTGTGAGAATCCTGGCGGCAAGGGGGATATGTGTTCCCGCAAGCCCATCCGGGTAACCTCTTCCATCATATCTTTCATGGTGGAACCTGATGGCTGGAAGGAGATTCCTGAATGCCTGTATCGGTCCAAGAATACTGCATCCTTTAACAGGGTGGGTCTTTATGACTTCGTACTCTTCGTCTGTGAGCTTTCCGGGCTTGTTAAGGATACTTTCGGGAATAGCGATTTTCCCGATGTCATGCAATAATGCAGCATTCCAGAGATCTTTTCTGTCCTGGTGCGTAACGCCTATTTTGTCTGCTAGAGCAAGCGCATAGGCAGTAACATTCCGGGAGTGATCATTGGTATACTTATCTTTAGCATCAACAGCCTGAGCCATGGCAGTTATGGTTTCCAGATAGTTTTTTTGATTTTCTCTGTGCTGAAGTGAATTACAGAGAGCTGATGTAGCGTGCCGGATCAGCAGAGGAATAAAACGTGAAGAGGATAAAAGACGACTTTGACCGGACCAGGAGCCAAGGACTATCCAGCCGTGAACTTTACCGTAGTCACCGAGTTCGGTGAAGGTGAATTCAGGATAGTTCTCAAAGGAACGAATGTTTTCTCCCACGAACGAACTGGTATGGATTCCGGCCAGATGTTCAGCAGCAGGTTCTTCTCCAAGATTTTTTCTCATCTGTCTTTTGAGTACGCTAAAAGCTTTCTCTTGCGGAATGGCTTCGTTCATCAGGATGTAGTTGTAAGGTGTACTATTTTCCAGCGAAACAAAAAAACCTGCAACATCAAACGGGATGAAATTCCGGAGACCGCGAGCAACAGAGGAGATAACTGCAGAGGTTTCAAGAGAGGATGAGAAACTGCTTGTGACCATGTTGATCTTTTCCAGCTCCTTGTTGTTCATGCGGAGATTGTCGGTCATTTTCAGGTTCTGCAGTTGATTTCCCAGTTGTGCAGCGTAGAGAGCAAGAAGCTTCAGGTCTCTGGTTTTAAATCTGTCTCTTCGCTGGTTTCTGCCGGCAATGATAACGCCCAGGTTTTCTTCGCCTGTGGGAATCACAGTTCCCATGAATGATGCTCTGGTGCCGGACATATCAATGTTTTCCGAGTTGCTGGGGTCAAGCAGAACTTCTCCTCCTGATTGCATGGTTCTGCTTGCAAGAAAGTACCAGGTAACTTCGTCAGCAAAGGATCCAGTGCCCACATCAACAGATTTTTCCAGGGTACTGCCCCTTTTGTCCTGCAGATAGATACGGAGAGAATCAGCCCCGAAGCTTTCAGCGGTCTTCTTGCCAAAATAGGTAAGCGAGGCTTTTTTCGTGAATTCGGTCACCTTGTTTGATACTGTCAGTTCATGCAGGATTTTCAGTTCAGTTGATGTTATGTCGGAGAAGTGCACTCTCTGTTCTTTTTCAGCACGGTGTACAGCCTCTATTATGTCGTTGCTGTGGAATGGTTTGGTTATAAAATCATATGCACCCTGTCTGATAGCTTCCTTTGCAAGATCAACCGAGGCATGGCCCGTAAAAAGTATTACAAAAGTATCAGCATTCAACTTCTTGATCTCACACATAAGCTCAAGGCCGTTGGTGTCAGGCAGCAGAATGTCGCAGAGTACAATTGGATAAGTTTTTAGTGCAAGATAATCAGAAACTTCACTTCCTGATTGTGCCATGTCTACATCGTAGCCCTGATTTTTTAAGGTCTCGGCAACAACTTCACAGATAACCGGGTCATCATCAATCACAAGAATTCGTGGAAGATTACTGCTCATGGAGCTACCCTTTCCACCCCTCTTCAATACCAAGTTTTTTCATTCTGGCCAGCAGAGTTGTTCTCTTGAGCCCCAGCTTACTTGCCGCCCTTGATTTTACCCCGCCCGAAGCGACAAGTGCTTTCTGAATATAGTGTCGTTCAATTGAGTTGACAAACACATTTAGATGCAGCGTTCCGTCGGAGTCAGTGGAAGGAGTATCCATGAAAGAGGAACCGGAGATCCAATCCGGCAGGTGTTCTATTGTGATTTTTTCTTTTCCCGCCAGAACAACAGCCCTTTCCATTACATTTTCGAGTTCGCGAACATTTCCAGGCCATGAGTAAGTAAGCAGAGCGGTGATGGTATTTTCACTTAATTCTTCTCCTCCGAAAGGTCCACGCATGCTTGAAAGGAAGTGCTCTGCCAGAGGAATCACATCCATTGGTCTTTCACGCAGGGGAGGTATCTTTATCTCAAAAACGTTCAGCCGGTAGAAAAGGTCTCTTCGGAAAGATCCGTCATCCACATCCCGTCTAATGTCGCTATTTGTGGCGGAGATAAGCCTTGTATTTATTGGAACAGATACAATAGATCCAACAGGAGTTACTTCTCTCTCTTGAAGAGTGCGGAGAAGCTTAACCTGCATGGGGTGACCCATGTTGCCAATTTCATCAAGAAAGAGCGTTCCGCCCTCCGCTGCCTGGAAGTGGCCGATGGTAGTGGCATGAGCCCCTGTGTAGGAACCCTTTACATGCCCGAACAATTCGCTCTCAAGAAGTCCTTCCGGAATACCGCCGGAGTTCACGGAGATAAAGGGTCCTGCAGCCCTTCTGCTCATCCTGTGGAGAGCACGTGCAATCATTTCCTTACCGGTTCCACTTTCACCGGTTAACAGAACAGTACTGTCGGTGATGCTGACTTTCTCAACAAGTTCCATTACTTTCTTCATGGACGGGCTGTTCAGAATCAGTGATTTTCCCGATGTGTGCTTGCGAATGCTCTGTTTTTTTACAACGTTTTCTACGGCCAGAAGAAGCTCTTTCATAGAGAATGGTTTGGGAATGTAGTCCATGGCTCCCAGATCCATTGCTTCTTTTACTCCTTCAATAGAAGCGAATCCCGTTATGACCATGGCGGCCATGTAGGGATGTTTTTCTCTTGCAATTCTGATGATATCAATACCTGAACCATCCGGAAGACGAATGTCAGTAATAAGCAGATTGTATGACTGACTTCTGAGCATACCCAGAGCCTGTCTGCTGGTTGATGCACAGTCACAGACAAAACCGTTTGCGTCCAGGATCTCCTTTACGAAGCCCAGAACATCCGGCTCATCGTCTACAACCAGCACTCTGTATCCCCCCCTTGAACCTTTCATGCGTATAGTATTGATACTTATAGGTGGAATGTCAATATCATGACGGAGGGTAAATGAAACACTGGCAATATATTGTCACCATTTTTGTCTTGCTTGGCTGTTCAAGTAAGCCTGCTCCTGACGACAGTTATATTATATCTCAAAATGACTATAGTGACGTAACTGCTGAGACAACAGAGATTGTTAATCAAGGTGACTCCATTGTTCAGATCGTTATGCCTGATTCTCTTATTGCCGGTACTGATACGCTTTCTGCAAGTCTTACTCCTGAAGATTCACTTGTCTTGCTGGAAGACAGTCTGGCAGCAGAACTTGATTCTATTCAAGCAGAAATTGATTCTCTGACCTCTGATGATATTCCGGAGACATGGAGATTCATTGAGATCGAGATACAGGGCTCTCTTTACCAGAGTCTCGGGGTTGTGGCCGATGTGGATCCTGACATTTTAGGGGCTCACTGTGTTAGAAACCTGGTGTGGGAGATGAACCCCTGGACTGGTTTCATTGCCGGTGACTCCATGCGTATTATCTACACTCTGGACGAACTTCCAAGAGAGAATATGGTTATTGCATTTGAATACATACCCGTGGGAGGATCGGCGAATCAATATTTTTCCGGTTATGTATTTCAAAAATCCGGGGACAACTGGCCTTCTGTCTGGAAGCCCGATGGTTCTGAACTGGTTAAGCTGCTGGACAGATCACCGGTGAGAACATTCGAAGAGATAACAAGCGTTTTCGGAGAACCCCGTGGCAATCATATACATCAGGGTGTTGACTACAAGGCTCCGGTGGAAACTCCTGTGTTCTCTGTTACAGGGGGAACAGTTCTGCGAACAAACTGGAATACTACATACAATGGCTACTGTGTTGAATTGGATTTTGGTGGCTATTCTGAAGTATTTCTCCATCTTTTTTCAATCGGCAGCGGTGTGGTTAACGGAGCTGTAATTGAACCGGGAGGAGAGATTGGAACCGTTGGTAATACAGGCACTTCCACTGCTCCCCATCTTCATTATCAGATAAATGGTCCTGATGGTTACGCCATTGATCCGTACCTCTATTTCAGGAGTCACAGAAGAACTCTGGGTGAAGTTGATATGGCCGATTTCCAGAGACATATAGACCTTTGTTTACTATTGATGGGAGACTGATCTGAAACGCTTCGCGGTTCTTACACTGAACTGGAATGGACTGGAGATTCTACCGGGGATGATTGAATCTCTAGCTGACTCTGTAGAGGAGCTCTCGGGAGAACTTATTGTTTTTGATAATAATTCCAGCGATGGTTCAGACAGGATCGCTCTGGAAATATGGGGAGAGAAAAACTGGTTTACTCTGATCAAATCTTCAGAGAATCTGGGATTTGCAGGAGGGGCCAACAAAGCTATTAATGACATTGATGCAGAGATCATTGTTCTGGCAAATTCAGATACAGTGTTTCTCCCCGGCAGTCTTCAAGCTCTGCTTGAAGCTGTTGACCGGCATCCGGAAGCCGGTGTTATCGGACCTAGGCTGCTCTGGCCCGATGGAACCCTTCAGAGGTCTCTCAGAGACTTCCCTTTTCCGTGGAAACTGATCAGAGAGCATATTCCTCTACTTGGCAGCAGATCAGCTGTTCATGATCCACACGTCGCTGAACAGAGAGTTGACTGGCTTGTCGGGGCTGTTATGGTTTTCAAAAAAGACCTCTTCGAGAAAATCCATGGATTCGACGAGGATTTCTTCTTCTACCATGAGGAGACAGAACTTCAATACAGACTGTTCAAAGAGGGAAATGATTCCTTTTTTATTCCATCCGCAGAAGTCATTCATATTGAGGGTGCTTCTGCCAGAAAGATGTTTGGTAGAGAAACATACCTTAAGTATATTCAGGCAAAGCTGAAGTTTCTCAGGAAACACGGATATACAGGCTCCATTGTGCTGTTCAGGCTGTTTATGGGGCTGTTGCAGGGGTGCAGGTTGCTGGCTGGTTACCTAAGGCCTGCTTTGCCCGGTCGAGATATTCGATACACAGCGCCGTACTGCCGAAAAGCTTTTCACGAGCTTTTCAGGCGCAACAGACAGGATGACTGATGACCGCTATTCTTGGTGTGAATTGTTTCAAGCATGATGCTGCGGCAGCTCTTTTTGTCGATGGTGTTCTTGTGGGAGCATCGGAAGAAGAGAGATTTTCCAGACGGAAACACGATGCAGGATATCCGGAAAAAGCAATTAACTATCTGCTTGCAGAAGCAGACTTGAAACCTTCCGAAATTGATCATGTTGCTTTTTACATGAAACCAGGCAATATCCGCAGAGAAACATTCAGGGCATTTCCCGGTTACACCAGAAGGAAAGGTTCTGTAAGGTTTTTCCTGGGGCAGTTGAGTGGTTCTGTTAGAATGTCTTCCATTCCCGGTCTGATGCGGGAACATCTGGGAGACTCATTTACCCCTGAATTTCATTTTATAGACCACCATCAGGCTCATGCATGGTCAGCATGGTATGGGGCGGGATGCCTTGACGCTGCTGTTCTAACAATGGATGGAGCCGGCGAGAAGCATTCCAGTCTTGTGGGATCATTTACTGACGGCATTCTCACCGAATACAGAAGAACACACCTTCCTGCTTCGCCGGGCCTGTTCTATTCCGCTTTGACCAGATATCTGGGGTTTACTCCTGACAACGACGAGTACAAGGTGATGGGTCTTTCCAGTTATGGAAAACCTGTTTATCTTGATCTGTTCAGAAGAATCATCAGTGCCGAGGATGGCCGCTTTCTTATGGACTCCAGCCTGATAGATGTTTCCATGGGAGTGCAGCATGCCATATTCAGCCGGGAAACCCTTTCAATTCTAGGTGAACCCAGAAATCCCGGTGATGGAGAACCCACAGAGCGGCATGAGAACATCGCCTGCAGTGCCCAGCGAGCACTTGAGGAGGCAGGACTTGCAGTTGTTAAGTACCTCAGAGAGCAGACAGACCATGATCTTCTTGTTGTTGCCGGAGGAGTGGCACTTAACTGTGTAATGAATGGATTGTTCGAGAGGGAGGGTGGTTTTAAGGAGCTCTGTCCTTTCCCTGCTCCAAATGATGCCGGCACTTCCATAGGGGCTGCAGTTGCAGTACACCTGCAGGTTTCTCCGGATACCCCTCTACAGAAGCTGGAAACCATGTACCTGGGATCAGGATTCTCACAAAAAGAGATCGCAGCGGACATTGAGATGGCAAAACTCAGTCCAACTATGCCTGATGATCTCCCTGGAACTGTGGCAGACATGATCTCCCGCGGATTGGTGGTTGCAGTTTATCAGGGCAGGACAGAATTTGGCCCTCGCGCCCTGGGAAACAGGTCAATTCTTGCAGATCCAAGAAGAGCCGAGATGAAAGATATAGTTAACGGTGTAGTGAAACACAGGGAGGGGTTCAGGCCTTTTGCTCCTGCATGTCTTCAGGAGGATGCTGGAAAGTATTTTGCCGGTTGTGTGAAATCATCTCATATGATAAAGACATATCCTGTTGTGGATGGTATGGCTGGTGTGATTCCTGCTGTGACCCATGTGGAC
>JAOZRM010000094.1:7799-8404 GCA_029940175.1 Candidatus Sabulitectum sp.
GGGACAATACAGCAAGGGTACAGACCGTTACCCGTGAGGAAAATGAATTCTATTACGACATTATCAGGGAATTCAGCAGGATCACAGGTGTGTCTGTTGTGCTGAACACATCTTTTAACATCAGAGGCGAGCCCATTGTAAATACACCGATTGATGCTGTACGTTGCTATTTCGGGACAGGTATTGATGCTCTTGCCATGCCGCCGTTCCTGTTTGTGAAGAAACCGGTCACTAGAGAAGAGGAATAGATTGACCACAATTCTCGGAAGGGGAACAGTTCTTTTTGTGGATCCCGATAACTCACGGGCATCTCTTCTTCGGGCTGCAGTTTCCTCCATGGGATACAATTGCGCTATTGAGAACTCTGCAAGATCAGCACTCCGAAGGGTAAAATCACGATCTGTCAATGTTATTGTTGCCAGTTCTGAACTGACCGATCTCCACATGGATACTTTCCTTGAATCACTTTCAAGAGCCAATGTGAATTCCAGCGTTGTGATCTACGGTAAAAACATCTCTGCCGGTGATGCGATCTCCTGGATGCGATCGGGAGTAGTTGATATTCTGCTGGATCCCTCAGATCCCGAGGCCCTGAGAATTGCTCT
>JAOZRM010000094.1:8414-11501 GCA_029940175.1 Candidatus Sabulitectum sp.
TCTTTTACCAGATCATCTTCAAAACTGGAAAAGAAATCAAATTCAAAAAAGAACGACTCAGACAATGGAACACAGGGCGGCCGCATGCTTTTCCGCAGCAGAACCATGTCTGATCTGATGAAGAAGGCAGCCAGGGTTGCTCCTGTTAAGGTAACGGTTCTTCTTTCCGGAGAAAGTGGCACTGGTAAAGATGTTCTCGCTAGGGAAATACACGCACTGAGTCGAAGAAGAGGTAACTACATCGCCATCAACTGCGCCGCAATCCCCGAGACCCTTCTTGAGAGTGAACTCTTTGGCTATGAGAGGGGAGCTTTTACCGGTGCTGATACCAGAAGGCAGGGGAAATTCGAGGCTGCAAGCGGCGGAACTCTTCTGCTTGATGAGATCGGTGATATGCCCCTGTCCATTCAGGCTAAACTCCTTCGGGTACTTGAGGAGGAAAAGATCACACGCCTGGGTGGCAATGAAGCTGTACATGTGGATGTAAGGCTTATCGCCGCAACAAACCGTGAACTTTCAAAAATGGTGGAAGAAGGTACTTTTCGAGAGGATCTGTACTACAGGATCAAGGTTATAGAGCTTGATATTCCTCCTCTCAGAGCTAGGAAAAGTGACATTCCGCTACTTGCCATGTCACTGCTCAGGCAGGCTGCAGAGAAATTCGGGCTATCCATGCCGGAAGTTGACCCGGAAGCAATAGAAAGGCTTAAATCCTATCGCTGGCCCGGTAACGTCCGCCAGCTGAAGAACATGATGGAGAGTCTTCTTGTAACAAGTCAGGGAAAAATTTCAGAGGAAGATCTACCTCCTGAATTTGAAAGGGTTCGCGAGGATTCCTGCAGCACACTGGAATTGTGCCTTCCAATGACCCTTGACGTGGTTGAGGATATGGTAATAAAGAAAACGCTGGATTTAACAGGAGGGAACAGAACCAAAACCGCTTCTCTTCTTGGTATCGGCAGAAGAACACTTCAGAGGAAACTTGAGTTATCAAATAAATGAGGGGAGATGATATGAAAGTTGTGGATGTTCAGTCATTCGGGCCCAAACAGATTTTTCTGGCAGTACTTGCCGTTGCTGTTCTGGTCTGGCTGATAAAAGGCGGCCCATTTTATGTCGTTGGTCCGGAGGAGCAGGGAGTAATCCTTACTTTCGGCAGGCAGACTTCTGTTACCGGGCCTGGATTTCATTTGAAAGTTCCGTGGCCAGTTCAGACGGTGCTTAAAGCGCCTGTTAATGTGGTACAGAGAATAGAGATTGGATTCCGTTCGTATGGTTCAGGCAGAACCACAGAGTATGTTGGCTTCAATGACCCTGATATGCTTCGTGAAGCCCAGATGATGACAGGTGACGAGAACATCATTAACTGCTCGGTTATTGTGCAGTACAGAATCAGCGATGTGGGAGCATATCTGTTTAATGTAAGAGAACCGGCAGGTACACTTGTGGACATTTCAGAAGCTTGCATCAGGCAGGTCATAGGAGACAATGCAATTGATGCTGTGCTTACCACAGGCAAACTTGATATACAGAACCGCATAATGGACCAGGTACAGGAAATGTCTGACAACTACACAATGGGTATCAACATTGTTGCAGTTCAGTTGAAAGATGTTCAGCCCCCGGTACAGGTTTCCGATGCCTTCAAAGATGTTGCCACAGCCAGGGAAGACATGCAGTCATACATCAATGAAGCAGAGGGTTACAGAAACCAGGTTATTCCTGAGGCCAGAGCCGATTCCGTTACCATTGTTAATGAGGCAATGGGTTATGCAACAGTAAGAATAAACAGAGCTACCGGAGCTGCTGAAAGGTTCACCATGGTTGCAGCCGAATATGCCAAAAGCCCCCAGGTGACTTCCGCAAGACTTCATCTGGAGATGCTTGAGAGTGTTCTCAGCGATATCCAGATCACCATTGTGGATTCACGCGCAGGTGCGTTGACCCACTACAACCTGGATGGAGGCATGTAATGAGAATTCCTCCAAAATTCAAGGGCTGCCTTGTCGGTGTGGTTGTATTAGTGGCATTAATGCTTGTTTTTGGTGCTTTTTTTGTCATAAGTGAAACAGAGCAGGCTGTTGTTCTGCAACTGGGTAAACCTGTTCGAGTAATTGTTGGGAACAGAACTCCGGAGGAAATGGCGGAAATGGAACTCTGGATGGCAGAGAATGCCCCTGGTGTGGCATTGAGTATCGGTGCAGGACTCTATTTCAAGATTCCATTTCTTCAGCAGGTTAGTGTTTTTGATGACCGTATTCTTGAGTACGATGACGATCCCTCTGATGTTGTTACCCGGGACAAAAAGCATCTTCAGGTTGATTGTTATGCAAGATGGCGCATTCAGAACCCGCTTCTGTTCCTTCAGAGCGTTCAGTCTGTTTATGCGGCCAGTTCAAGACTTGATGATGTGATCTACTCTGTTCTTCGGCAGGAGATAGGACGAAGTGATCTTATTCATATTGTGCGTAACACCAATGACCCTGTTGGTATAGGTGAATATGTCCAACTTGTGAACAATGTTACCTATTCGGATACAACTGATGGAAACATCGCCATGACTGAAAGCGGCGAAGTTATTGAGACCATTCGAATGATCCGCATTCCGTCTGGGCAGGGCCGTGAAGTGATCCTTGCCAGGGTTACCGAAGCAACAAGACTTATGACTGCCCAGTATGGTATTTATGTGGTTGATGTAAGAATCAAGCGAGCCGATCTACCTGCTGCCAACCAGCAGGCTGTGTTTACCAGGATGCAGGCGGAAAGAAACAGGATCTCAACCAGGTACCGTGCCGAGGGGCACAGGATGGCTCAGACAATACTTGCAGAGACTAACCTGAGGGTGGACAGCATCAGTTCACTTGCCGATCGAAGTGCTCTTCGTATTCAGGGTACTGCAGACAGTACTGCAGCGGCAATTTACGCGGATGCTTATGAAACCTATCCTGATTTCTACAGGTTCATGCAGTCACTTGAAGCACTGGACAACATCATGGATGCCAATGATGAAATGGTATTGAGTACAACAGGAGTATTCCAGTACTTTGCCACTCCTCCCGGTTCCATGAGGTGAGAGAACTCTTTTTA
>JAOZRM010000095.1 GCA_029940175.1 Candidatus Sabulitectum sp.
CACATTACTGAACCTCCATAGACTTTATTAGAAACTCTTTACCCTGTACTATTTCCACCGAAATAGAATTGCACTGTGGGCATATCATGATCAAATCTTCCGGCTCTGTCTCCTGATTGCAATCACTGCATTTCAATACCAGAGGTACTTCCTCTATGTTCAACACCGCACCGGCAATCGGAGTACCCTCTGCTGCAACAGGGAAGGCAAATTCAAAGGGAACCCTTTCCACACCGCTCATAGCGCCCATTACTACATTGATCTCAATAACCCTGGTGGATTTCTCTCTTACAAGAACATCAACAAGCTGTTCAACCAGGTCAACCGCAAGGCTCATCTCATGCATCAGCAGATCCTTGGCAGCAGTTCGCCCTGTGGGATGTCTACCATTCGGCGGCCACCTATAAGCGTTTTCAGAATAACACGACCCCTGTCACTGGTGACTTCACCTATGATTGCAGCCCCTGCTCCCTCTGAAAGAGCTCTCCATGCTGCAATAATTTTTTCCGCAATTTCAGGAGCGCAGATAAGAAGCATGCGCCCTTCACAGGCCACATGCATAAGATCAATACCAAGAACTTCTGCAACTGCTCTAGCATCAGGATTGTATGGAATCTTTTCTTCTTTCAGTACAATTCCGAAAGAGTGGTCTTCTACTATTTCACCAAGAACTGCTGCAATTCCCCCACGGGTGGGATCACGCATGAATCTTACACCGTCTGCCCACTCTGCCGCGGCAGATACAAGTCTGTGAACTGAACCTGTATCACTGAGCAATTCGTTGTTCAGTGTCAGTTTCTCGCGGGCTGCCATGATAGCCATTCCATGATCTCCCAGTGTACCGCTTGTTATCACAACATCACCCTGTTTAATTTTATCTAAACCTGTATTCAGGCCAGGGATCTTTCTGCCTATTCCAGCAGTGTTGATGAACAATCTGTCGCACTGCCCACAGGCAACGACCTTTGTGTCCCCGGTAACAACTTTTACACCTATCTCGTCAGCAGCTTCTCTTACCGAATCGAGGATTCGCTGCAAAACAGTCATTTCCAGCCCCTCTTCAATGATCAGAGCAAGGGACAACCACAGAGGTTCTGCACCGGAAACTGATACATCATTCACGGTTCCATGAACTGCAAGCCTGCCAATGTCTCCTCCCGGGAACTCAAGCGGGCTTACCACAAAACTGTCTGTTGAAAAAACAAGTGTTTCCTCTCCCAGCTTCAGTCTTGCACCGTCAGGGAGACCCACCAGTGGGCCGTCTGTTCCAAATCTTGTTACTATCTCACGATCTATAAGGTTGCGTGAGAGTTTCCCGCCTCCGCCATGTCCAAGAAGAATTCTTTCTGTTTCATTCAATTCTGTTCACCTCGAATACTTGTAATAAGCTGCGCAACTGCCCTCTGAGCTAACCATACAGGGACCTACTGGAAAAAGAGGGGTGCATTCCCTGTCAAAGAGCGGGCACTCATCGGGGAAAATGATCCCCCGGAGAACATCACCGCACCGACACCTCTTGTCAGGGGCTCCTCCCTGGGTACTGATGTTGAATTTTTTTGAAGCATCAAAGTTCGAGAATTCTTTCCTTAGAACAAGCCCGCTTTGGGGGATGGTTCCAATTCCCCTCCAGGATGCATCAGCAGGCTCAAGAAGATCATGGATCAGGTTAAGTGCAATTCTGTTGCCCTGCTTTCTTACAACTCTTGCATACTGGTTCACAAGCTCTGCTCTGTTCCCGGTGAGCTGTTCAAGCAATCCCTTAATTCCCAGCAGAATATCCAGTGGCTCAAACCCGGCGATAACAGATGGGATCTTGTACTTTTCAACAAAATTTTCATAGGCATCTGCACCAATAATTGCCGAGACATGGGCTGGAAGAAGGAAACCGTTAACAGCAACATCCGTGTCTGACGCAAGAGCTTCCAGAGCCGGTGGAACAAGCTTGAACGCAGTGAGAACCGAGATGTTGGTAAGCTTTTCAGCTTTTGCTTTTTTTATGATGGAAATCACAGGCGGAACTGTGGTCTCAAAACCTATGCCGAGAAAAACAAACTCTTCGTTCGGGCTCTCTTTCGCAAGCTTCACAGCATCAAGAGGGGAATAACACACATGGACTTTTCCCCCTGCCCCACGGGCATCAGCAAGAGTGCGGGAACTTCCAGGCACCTTAAGCATGTCACCAAAGGTGACAACATGTATGCCTCTCTCCGCAAGCTCGATGGCTGCGTCAATGTATGCGGCATCAGTAACACAGACAGGGCATCCGGGGCCACTGATCAATCGTACATTCTCAGGAAGTATCTGCCTTATTCCATACCTTGCAATGGACATTGTGTGGCTTCCGCAGACCTCCATAATTCTGGCGTCTTTATTCTGCTCCGACAACTCACCGGCAAGTCTATGGATGTCTTCAGTAATTGACTTCGCAGCAAGATGATTTCGAAAACCATCAATGTATTTCATCAGGCCTTGTCCTCTTCACCGTAGATTTCTGCCAGATCTTCGAAAAGCTTCAATCTCTGATTTGCTTCTTCGACATCCAGTTTCTCGATGGCAAAACCTGCATGGACAATTACATAGTCATTAAGTTGTGTTGTTTCGATAAGGGAAAGGTCAACGTCGTATCGAATGTTCTCCAACTCACAAACGCCTGCTCCGTTTTCCTTGAGCTCAACAATCTTCATTGGTACTGCAAGACACATACTAATTGGTCCTTCTGGTTGCGCAAACTGCGTAAACCTGTCCAAGCGATATTCCACCATCATTGGGCGGTACAAGGCTGTGTGTGTAAACTTCAATCTCTCTTCTTCTCAACTCACCAACAAGCCTGGAAACAAAATACCTGTTCATCATCACTCCACCGGAAAGAACAACCGGCAGACCGCTGGTTTTCAGTCTGGTTGATTCTATCAAAGCAATGGAAGCATTCACCATTGCATGATGAAATGCCGACGCCCACTCAGGTGCTTCTTCTTTCTCCGGGAATTCCCGGTAAAGAGAAAGAAACATTGGTGCCAAATCTACTACAAACAACCCGTTACTGTCGCTGGTATTAAAATCCAGCTCAGGTAAGTTTTCTGATCTACTCCTGAGAGCATAATCTTCAAGCCGGATTGCGGCCTGACCTTCATAACTTACCCTTTCAGGACTTACCGCCAATCCCGCGGAGAACGCATCAAAAACCCTCCCTGCCGCATGGCTGGTGAAAGTGTTCAACTTTCTTTCGTACTGCGTTTTCCAGATGGCAAGCTCGTATTCATCAACCCCAAACCGGTTGCGCCATCTCCGGTCAATCTCAAGCCCCTGCTGCCAGAAGCGAGCTGCAAGCTGACGTGCAGGCCGGTGAACAGCAGCATCGCCCCCCAACAGTTCTGCTGGCGCTAAAGTCCCCAGTCGTTTCCAGCCTTCTTTGTTAACATGCAACAATTCTCCGCCCCAGATAGTTCCGTCTGTTCCAAGACCCGTACCGTCAAAAACAAGTGCTATTGCTTCTTCAAGACCATGTTCACACATAACAGACATGGCATGAGCATAGTGATGCTGAATTTCAATTACAGGAATACTGAATTTCTGTGCAATCTTTCTTCCAAGTCGGGAGGAATGCATGTCCGGATGGGGATCTACAGCTATTATCTCAGGTGTTTTGCTGAAGTAAACTGGAAAACTGTCCGCCACCTGTTCAAGACCATCAAGGGCTTCAGGTGTCTCAAGATTACCAATGTGGGGTGAAAGCACCGCTTCATTGTTAAAACCGAGACAGATAGTATTTTTCAGCTCCGCACCCATTGCAAGAACGGTTCTCTCAAGAGAATGCTTTAGTTTGATACTTTCGGGAGCATACCCCCTGGCTCGTCTCCATAGTTGAACACGGCCACGGTCCACAACTGCCAGAGAGTCGTCATTGCGAAGATTAATCCCCCGGTTATGGCAGAGAAAGAAGTCCGCTATACCTTCCAAACGCCGGAAAGCATCCTGATTTGTAATACAGATCGGCTCTCCACTGCGATTGCCACTGGTCATCAGGAGAAAATCAAAAGAATCAGTGTTGTCGATATCTGTTTTTTCCGCAAGCAGGGCATGAAGCGGGGTGGTTGGCAGCATTACACCAAGATTACTTAATCCGGGGGTCAGAATGTTAAGTGGCAGATCACAGTTGCCCCGGGTTCGCAATACAACAATGGGAGATTCTGACGAACAGAGCAGTTTCTCCTCAGCTTCAGATACAAAACAGTGTTTCTTTACCAGTTCTAAATTACGAGCCATGACGGCAAAAGGCTTGGCAGGTCGATTTTTGATCTCTCTAAGTCTTTTAAGTACATCTTTATCTGTTGCATCTGCGGCGAGCAGAAAACCGCCAAGACCCCGGACAGCCACGATCTTCCCCTGGGAAATGGCCAGTCGGGCTTCAATCAATGGATCTTCAACTGAAAGAGAATTCCCTTTGGAGTCCATCCATGAAAGCTGCGGCCCGCACCTGGCACATGCGATACTCTCTGCATGGAACCGCCTGTCCAGCGGGTTTGTGTACTCGGAAAGGCAATTTGCGCATAGCGGAAATTCCTTAAGAGCTGTTCTTTCCCTGTCGTAAGGCATGGATTCAACCACAGTGTAACGCGGTCCGCAATTTGTACAAGTTGTAAACGGATATCGATAGTACCTGGAATCCGGGTTGAACACTTCCGCCCGGCAATCTTTGCACATGGCAAGATCCGCTGGAATTGATATACGCATGGAGTCTTCAGCATAACTTTCAAGTATCTCAAACGCAGGTGCAATTTTGTTCTTGCTAATTGAAATCCTGCTTACAAAAAGAACTCCCTCCAGGCGAGCCTTAGGAGGGAGTTCATCGGATAAATTCTTTAAAAAGTTATCTACATCCGTTACTGGTCCGTCAATAACGAGACGAACAGTGCCTGACTGATTCCTGACCCAGCCGGTTAAACCGGCACTGGCCATTATCCTGGCCATTGTCGGTCTGAAACCGACCCCCTGCAGTATACCTGTAAGATCTACTGTCAGGCGAATAAACGAATCAGTCAGCATAATACCAGTTGATTAACCCAGCTCTTTCTTAAGAGTTCTTTCAAGAACTGCAGGTTGAATCGGCTTCTGGAAAACTCCTGTAAGGGAGAGATCCGCATAATTCGTGTTATTCCTCAGTGCGTCACCAACAGAACTCAGCAGAAAGACCGGAACAGCGCAACCCGCCAGTTTCAGATCCTTTGCGAGCCCGGTACCGGAGTCGACTTCCTCCATCATCAGATCGGCCATGATTAGATCAGGGTTTTCCGATTTGAATTTCTTGAGCCCCTCTTCAGCACTGGAGGCACAGACAAAGCAGTATCCGAAGCTCTCCACGAGAATCTCCAACGCATCAAGCATATCCCTGTCATCATCAACGCACAGAATAACATGTTTCCCGTCTTTCATAACTTATCCTCATTTCAATCTGCACGGTTCAAAAGGTGCATTTATCCCTATCTGTTCACATACTTTGCAAAATTGCGATCCACAAGTGCCTGCTTCAAAAAGGCCAGAGCAGCGTGAAGGTTCTTTTCCGCATGGGATGAGATCCCCTCGCCAAACTCATTGAACTCATATCCTCTGATTCCCAGCATATAAGCATCAGCTGTGCTGGAAAGCAGATCTTCAGCCATGGCCATCAGTGCATCAGCGCTGATGCTGTGGGAAGAAAAACTCATGTGGTGCTTTGGAACCACACGCTGGAAATGAAACGGTTCCGGTCCAGATACATCAGCATCTACAAACACGACGAAATCATGCTCGGCGATTGCTGCTGAATCCTCAACCGCCAGCTGATAGTTGGAATCTACTGTGACTCCCTCCAGCTGGAGCTTACCCATCTCCTCTGCGAACATGGGCCCCAGGCCGTCGTCAAGACGGCCTGGGTTTCCATACCCAATAATAAGTACTTTCTTCAAAGTCTCTGCCATCAGGTGGATTTCTTATCCACGATCTGGCCATTGTGATCCACAACACTCACAGTAAGCGGCATCTTGCCAAGTGCATGAGTTGCACAGGACAAGCAGGGGTCGTAAGCCCTGATAGCTACTTCAACCCGGTTAAGCAGTCCCTCGGTAATTTCGGTACCGGAGAGATACTTTTTCGCTACTCCCTCAACAGCAAGGTTCATAGGAACGTTGTTGCTGGTGGTGGAAACAATAAGGTTGCACATAGTTACCTGGTCATCCTCATTCACCTTGTAGTGGTGAAAAAGAGTGCCTCTTGGTGCCTCAATCAGGCCAACACCTTCGGAACGACGCTCACCCTTAACCACAAGATCCTCACCCTGGAGATCTTCATCAAGCAGTAATTCTTTGATCTTCTCCGCAGAGTGAAGAACCTCAATCATCCTTGCCCAGTGATATGCCATGGTAATGTTGTTGGGCTTACCACCGGTAACCGCCTTGAACTCCTGACGGGCAAGTTCTGCCTCTGGAGTATCAATGAAGTCGGCAGTGTTCATGCGGGCAAGCGGACCTACACGATACCAGCCATTGTCTGTTCCCTGGTCTTTAATAAAGGGGAACTTCATGTATGACCAGTCTTTGACTTCCTCTGCGATAATATCCGAGTAATTCTGGTAATTGAAATGATCAATGACCTTGTTACCCTCAGAATCAATCATTCTGATGCCACCGTCATAGAGATCCATTGCTCCGTCTTCTCTTATGAGAGAGAGGTGGTTGGAATCGAATGAGCCAAAGTCAGCAAGCTCACCAAGATTTTCAACTGTGTAGTTCTTGGCGATCTCAAGAGCACCGCGAGACCACTCAATCTGCTGATCGATATCCTTAAGAAGGGAATCACGCTCAGCAATGCTGAGATTCTTGTTGATTCCACCGGGAATAGCACCAGTGCCGTGAATCTTCTTACCGGCGGTAACTTTGATGATTTCCTGGCCGAACTTGCGCATCATAACACCCTGAACTGCCAGTTCGGGGAACTTCTTGATTACTCCGATAATGTTTCTGATAGCCGGGTCGGCATCAAAGCCGAACAGCACATCAGGAGATACCAGATGGAAGAAGTGAAGCGCATGTGACTGATATGTCTGACCGTAATGCATCAAACGGCGCATTTTCTCTGCAGTAGGTGTAAGCTTGTCTGCACCAACAATAACATCCATTGCTTTGGCCGCTGCCAAGTGATGAGACACCGGGCAGATTCCACAAAGACGCTGAACAGTTACTGGAACTTCCCAGTATGGGCGGCCCTGAATGAATCGCTCGAATCCACGGAATTCAACGATATGCAAACGGGCTCGTGTAACCTGTCCATTTTCGTCCAACAGGATGGAGACTTTTCCGTGTCCCTCCACCCTGGTTACAGGCTCTATAATAATTTTATTAGTAGCTCCCAAGATGATCCTCCTTTATATCAATCATACTTGATGACTTCATAGGGCAGCTCCATCGGCTTGTTCTCAAGCAATGCGACCAGTGCCTGCCAAATAAGATCTGCTGACGGTGGGCAGCCTGGCAGATGGTAATCCATTTTGACAACTTCATGACAGGGGTAAACCTTGTCAAGAATCAATGGAAGTTCCGGATCTCCAGGTACATTTCCACTTGGATTGTAAACGGTAGGACCATTCAGATAAGCTTCATCAAGACACTCTTTCAATGGAATAGTGTTACGCATGGCTGGAATACCACCCATTATCGCGCACTCTCCCAGTGAAATAAGAACGTCACAGTTCTCTCGGAAGTACTGAAGGTTGTGAACATTCTCCTCGTTGCAGCATCCGCCTTCTATAAGACCAACAGCAATTCGGCCTGTAAACTTCTTGATATCATCAACCGGTGACTTATCGAAGTCGACCAGTTCTACCAGTTTTAAAATACGATCATCTATGTCCAGCAGGGACATATGACAACCGAAGCATCCAGCAAGTGATGCGGTAGCTATTTTTGGTTTTGCCATAATCTATAACCTCATCCTTACTTCGCTTCAGCTTTGCGAGCCTCAATATCAGACCCGATAGGCTGGGAGTCGTACTTACGCTTTCCAATAGGCACGGCATAACCCACACCTTTTTTAAGAATAGCCCCAACAGGACAATTCTCAATTGCTTTATCTGTTACAGAAACATCTGTGGCCGCAAGATCAGTATCCGAGTTGAAGGCCACTTTCTTGTGGATTCCACGCCCTACGAACTGGAATACATTCTTACCGTCCAGCTCTTTGGAGGAACGAACACACCTTGCACAAAGAATGCAACGGTTATGGTCAATGTAGATATCAGGATGACTGGCATCCACATCGTGCTTATTGAACATGTACGGATACTTTGGAGCCAGCATTCCAAGTCTGTAACCAAGTGCCTGAAGCTCACAGTTTCCGCTTTTTTCACAGAAAGGACAGTAGTGATTGCCCTCTACAAAAAGCATTTCAACCAGGTTAGTACGAATCTGGCGAAGCTCTTCAGTTTCGCTTTCAACATTCATACCAGGAGAAACAGGCTGGGTGCAGGCTGCCTGAGGTCTGTCATTAACCATGACAGTACAAACTCTGCAGCTACCGAAAGGAAGCAGATCTTTGTGTGCACAAAGACGCGGTATATAGATACCTGCTTCATCTGCAGCTTGCATGATAGTCTGTCCCGGTGTGGCTTCTATCTCCACTTCATCAATGGTGAACTTTATTTTATCGCTCATTTAGAACCCTTTCTTAGTCAGCGTAAATCACGGACTTGCGCCCCTGAAGTTCCTCACCAGTGGCAAGTGCCTTGTGAATGTCAAAGGTGCGCTGCATACCATCCTTGTTTTCCTTAACAAGCTTCTCATACTCGCCGCGGAAATTCTTCAACGAAGTAAGAACCGGGTTGGGAGAGGTTTGACCCAGACCACAACGGCTTGAGACAGCAACTGTCTTACCCAGCTGTTCAAGGTAAGTTAAGTCTTCGGGAGTGCCTTCGCCCTTCAAGATTACTTCAAGACGCTCTTTAATAAGCTCGTTGCCCGCACGGCATGGAGTGCAGTAGCCGCAGCTCTCTTCGCAGAAGAATTCCATGAACTCAAGAGCTATCTCGAGAGGATTACGATCTTGATTGAAGATCATCACAGCACCGCCTGTTGCAACGTCATCGTAACAGATCTTTCTGTGAAAATCAACCTCACCGATAAGCTGACCGGATGGTCCGCCCATCTGAACGGCATAGGCATCCTCCGCTCCGGCCTTAACCAGCATCTCAGCAACAGTTGTACCGAATGGCAGTTCGTAAACTCCCGGTCTTGTGCAATCGCCTGAAATACTGAGCAATTTGGTTCCTGTAGAACCGGCGGATCCCATTTCGGCAAACCAGCCGGCACCCTTGTCAAGAATCTGTGCAACGCAGCAGAATGTCTCAACATTGTTTACGGAAGTTGGACGGGTCAGATAACCCTTCTGTGCCGGGAATGGCGGACGATTCTTAGGATCGCCTCTGAGCCCCTCGCATGAGCTGATAAGTGCAGTTTCCTCACCACACACATAAGCGCCGGCACCCATCTGAATCCTTATATCGAAGTCAAAACCAGTTTTCCCAAGGATGCTGATGCCAAGCAGTTTCTTGTTTCTGCGATCTGCAAGTACCTTCTCAAGGAAAGGTCTGAGATATGCATATTCTCCCCTGAGGTACAAGACACCGGTTTTCGCTCCAATAGCATAACCGGCGATTGCCATACCCTCAAACATCAGGTCAGGTCTCTCTGTAAGGATAGTGCGGTCTTTGAATGTACCAGGCTCACCCTCATCGGCGTTACAGATAACAACCTTGTCATCACCTTCAGCTGAGCGGGTAAATTCCCATTTCATACCTGTTGGGAATCCAGCTCCCCCGCGACCGCGAAGACGTGCGGTCTTTACGTCTCGGATAACTTCTACAGCAGACATTGAGAGGGCTTTGTGAATAGCTTTTCCAGTCTCAAGTTCAGCAAAGATGACCGGACCCTCTTCGCGTATATTGTTGCTAACCATAGAATTAACAAGTGGATTAGCGTTATTGCCATCCCCCAGCATGTGTATCAGACGATATTCGTCTTCATTTTCCTTCAGTGACTGTACGATCTCCCTGGCTGAATCGCTGGAAAGTCGAGTCATCATCTTGTCATTCACAAGTGCGGCAGGTGCCTGATCGCACATACCGATACATGGAGTCCATTCCAGAGTAAACTTTCCATCTGGAGTAGATTCTCCAAAGTCAATGCCAAGTTCTTCCTGGAATGCCTTTGCAACCTTGTCAACGCCCTGCATCTTGTCTATCACATCGTTGCATAAGCGAATAACAAACTTACCTTTTGGTTTTTCAGACAGGAAGGAATAGAAAGAAACAACGCTTTCAACTTCCACCCTGTGCGAATTCACCGCGTCAGCGATGATATCCATCGCAGAGCCGGAGACCTGACCAAAAAGCTGCTGAACCTCACAGACGATATCCATCATCCGCGTGTGATCATCAGCGTTTCTACTGCAGATCTCTCTGATGGCTTTTTCGAAATTTTCTGCCATTAATTACCTCGGCTTTTGTCATAAGTGTACAAAACCAGAACCTCGAGAATAACAGCAATTTCCTATCTGGTTATGCAGGAATCGCTGCGCATCCTCAGCGGACTACTATTAGTTTCTTAACTTCTGCTCCGGCAAGTGTTTCCCTCCATTCTGCCGGAAAGCTCAGACAAATGTAATGTACTGGAAAACAAATCAATCATAAATATCAACACACCCTACTGGCGTTTCGAACACAAAAACAATTGCGAAACAGCCAGCAGAAACAACATCTAAACGAACAAAAAGCAAATAATGGGTGTTGTACTTTCGTTAATTCACAAAGCCAAAGCTCTGTATCAAAAAAACATATCCCCATACTCACACTACCGGATTATGCAGTAAAAACCAACACCTGTAAACCCCTTGTTGTATCGAAACTAACATGTTGTCACATAACATGTTAAAGAGCCTATCCAAAGTTACACAAATCTAACTGGTTTTTCCTGCATAACACTACGGCCTGAAGTGGACAAACTCATTCTGATAGTAGCTGGCTCCAGACGCATATCCAACAACCACCGGTAAGGCCGAGATGCTCAACTGTACAGTCAGTTATCATACCTGCACCATCTATTACGAGACCAGTTACATTTGCACGAGCTTTGCCAGCGGGTTTGAGAAAAGTCCCGGTCCGCACCCGAAGTAAGCGATTCGTGTTCCAGTGCTCACATATAAATGCGAGGTAATCCATGCAACTGATCTGTCCATGAACTCACCTCTGCGCGATGACACGCGATTATCTGCTTTGACGTATGATCATTTGTCCACAGGTCTGCCGTTAGTACTCGAAAGTATCTGGTCGACTGCAGATTTGCTTCATTTGATCAAACATATTTCCTCAATTTCCATTCACACGGTGCGTGGCTTCGTGTGAAGATGTGAACGTGTGCATAACCAGCGCCGTTAACCTCTACCTTATTCACTGACAGGCGTCTGGTTCATGCTG
>JAOZRM010000272.1 GCA_029940175.1 Candidatus Sabulitectum sp.
GTGTCATCATCTCCGGAGGGAATAATGATCTTACAGAGTTTTGCAAGAGCAGGAACAAAAGGTATGAACAGAAGAACATTCACCACGTTAAACATTGTATGGGCATTCGCCACCTGCCTCATGGCATCCGAAGAGGTGCGCCTGACCAGTTTCATAAAGAAACCGTCCTGATCCAGAGCAAGCAAGGCGAAATAGATGGCTCCGATCACATTGATCAGTGTGTGGGCCATTGCAGCCTGCTTCGCTGCCCGGTTGCTTCCGATTGCTGCCAGCTGCGCTGTGATTGTGGTTCCTATATTGTCGCCAAGCACCAGAAAAATAGCACCCTGAAGCCCGATAAGCCCTGAACCAGCCAGGGTCATGGTTAGCCCCACAGTAGCACTTGAGCTCTGAACGAACACTGTTACCATAGTTCCTGCAATTATGGCAAGAATTGGATTTGTGCTGAAAGCGGTAAAAAATTCTCTCACAGGAGCGCTGCCTCGCAGGGGCTTCATGATACCGCTCATGGTTGTCATACCAAGGAAAAGAAGACCAAGGCCCATGATAACCTTTCCCCACATCTGCCTTTTCCTGTTTTTGGAAAATGCAGAGAGGGCAAAACCCAGAGCGATCATGGGGAAAGCGTACTTTGTAATCTTGAATGCAATCAATTGTCCGGTGATGGTTGTTCCTATATTTGCACCCAGAACAACCCCGACAGCCTGCTGCAGTGTCATAAGTGCGCTGTTTACAAATCCTACTGTTATAACAGTAGTGGCACTGGAGCTCTGAACAAGGGCTGTTACAAGCGCACCGGCGGTTATTGCCATAAATCTGTTGGCAGTAAGAGCTCGAAGAATAGATTTCATCCTGTTTCCTGCCACCTGCTGCAGGTTTGCAGACATCATCTGCATACCCAGAAGAAACACGGCAAGACCACCGATTATCTGGAAAACAATAGCTTTGACGTCAAGTGAAACAAAATTGAATGAGTCTGATACAGGCGTACCATTGCTGTCTGTAACCATGACTGTTACAGAGATTTCTCCCATTTTGCCAAGTTCAACATCAACTTTTGCAATACCGTTCTCGTCGGTCTGCACAACAAGCCCGTCAGCGGATTCTTCCTCAATAGTATAAAAACCCTCAGCAGGCAATAATTCTGCGTCACCGCTGCCAACAGAGAAGTGAACCTGATAATTCTCCACTGGAATTCCGGATGAAACTGAAGTTATCTCTACGGCAAGTGAGGTTTCCAGGGTTTCACCGGAATTGCCATAATCGATATAGTCAAGAACTTGAACATTTATCTCGCTCTGAGCCATTGATGCTGCTGACAGAAAAACAAGCAGGAAGAAATATTTCTTCAACGGTACACTCCCCAGTTTAAAGCAAATGAACGCTGTATTGTAATGGAAATAATTTGTCTGGAATATAGCAAAAAAAACTACAAAATGCCGAGACTGTGAAAGAAGATTGAATCATGTTATTTTATGCAGATGAGATCAATCAAAACTCTTCTTGAAGCAATGCGAGTTAAGGCCTGGACAAAAAACTTCTTTGTTTTTGCGGCTTTGCTCTTCGGCAAAGTATGGTCACTGAGAGCCCTTGAGGAAACGACACTGGCAGCTCTGGGCTTTGGTCTCATAGCCTCAGCGATCTATCTGATAAATGATTCCGTAGATAAAGAGAAAGACAAGTTGCATCCTGAAAAATGCAACAGGCCCATTGCTTCAGGTAAACTATCCGTTAGAAGCGCTGTTGTTACTGCGGTGGTTCTTGCTGCCTGCACACTTGCAACTGCCTGGATACTGGCTCCATGGCTGGCTCTGGTTTATTCTGTTTACTTTATCAAACAGCTGGCTTACTCTTTCCGTTTGAAGAACATAGTGATACTGGACTGCGTACTGATAGCGATGGGTTTTGTTTTTCGGGCACTGGCAGGAGTTGCAGTTCTCTATGATTCAGGTGAAACGATCTCTCTTTCTCCCTGGCTGGTAATTTGTACTTTCTTTCTGGCCTCCCTGCTGGCTTTCGCAAAGAGAAGACACGAGCTGGTATCAATGGGAGACCGTGCAAGGGATCACCGACAGAACCTGAAAGAATACTCTATTCCACTTCTGGATCAGGTGATCGGAATCAGTGCTTCAGCAAGTATTCTGGGTTACTCGATCTATACAGTCAGCGATAGAACTGCAGAATTCGTCTCCCCGTACCTGTGGATCACAATTCCTTTTGTGGTATACGGTGTGTTCAGATACTTGTTCATTGTTTACGGTATGGGTCTGGGAGGAAGTCCGGATAAAGTTCTTATAAAAGATACCCCCCTGAAGATCAATATTCTTCTATGGGTTGCAACTGTGGCGGTCATACTCTCTACAAATCCTGCATGATAATGGAGAGAATCTCCATTGAAGCCCCTGCGAAAATCAACCTTGGCCTCAAAATCACTGGAATCCGTTCCGATGGTTTTCATTCCCTGGAAAGTGTCTTCTCTACCGTAACACTTTCTGATAAGATCGAGATCGTACTGGATAGAGGTGCCACAGGTATCACCCTTAAGTGTTCAGGGATATTCTCTCCCGAGGGGAAAGAGAACCTTGTCTGGAGAACAGCCAAAGCCTTCATGGATCAAGCGTCTGTCAAAGGCGGTTTAGCAATTTCCCTTCACAAGAGAATTCCATCTCCCGGTGGCCTGGGAGGAGGCAGCAGTGACGCAGCATCTGTTCTTCTTGCTCTGAATGAACTCACCGGTAGAAACATATATCTGGCAGCTCTTGGGGAAAGAATGGGCAGTGACGTTCCATTCTTCCTTCTACAAGAAGGATCTGCTCTCGTAACAGGAAGAGGTGAGATCCTGGAGCCTGTCAAGTTACCTCACTTTCACTGCGTACTGGTTCATTCAGGGGAAAATATTCCCACACCCATGGCATTCAAGTTATGGGATGAGTACAGGGGGGACTTGACAGAGACACACTTGATAAGCAATTATACCGCCCTGAATTTTGGAGTTTGGCATGAGGGTAAGCCTTTCCCTGTCA
>JAOZRM010000273.1 GCA_029940175.1 Candidatus Sabulitectum sp.
AATGACTCAGGATGACAAAACAGACAGAGCAATTCTGGCCAATGATGTTCTCATCAGGAAGAACACTCCCATCCCCTGCAAGGTATCCAGAACATATTACACAGCAGCACAGGGACAGGTCTCAGTTGACGCCCGTGTTACCCAGCATTCAACCGCAACAACCGATGCCGATATTGCTAATGTTGTTGCTTTTGGCAGTCTTCAGCTTCCTCCGGGAAGACCTGCGGGAAAACCGGTAATAGTTACTTACAGCTATGATGCTGACCAGAGAATGCACTGTGTATTCAAAGATGAGGAAAGCGGAAAGAAGCTGGTTCTTGATATAGACACTCAGGCAGGCTCCATGTCGCACAATGACGTGAACAGGAAGGCTAAGGAACTGGAGGGGTATTCTGTTGATTAGAATGTTGCTGCTTCTATTCCCCTCTTTTGCATATGCCAGTTCAGACAGTGATACCGGAACTGCTTGTTGCGGAGTTGTGGTTTTCATCTTGATTGTAATTGCAATCAAAGAATCTATTGTGAGGAATGGGGGCAGGCTGAAAAACCAGGGACACCAGCCAGAAGAACCTTCAACTATTGCTTCTTCCCCGCAAATAGTACCTCCAACTCCATTTGATAATCGAACACGTCTCCATATTGCAGTTCTGCCCGGAGAGAAAGACATGGGCGCAGGAAATATGTCCTGTCTTACAGTAATGCTGAATGGACTTATCGAATTACCTCCAACCACCCTTACTGCTGTTTTTTCCCTTTCCATGTGGGACATCTCTCTCGGCGAAGAAGAGGATAAGAGAAAGCCAGTGATGTGTTCCATTCCTGAACTGCAGATGACTGGTACACAAGTATTTTTCTGGACACATGTGCTCCAGCTTCCGCATCACCAGAGTTTCATGCAAAACTGGACAGAGATAGTTTCGATTCCGATTGACCTCCTGACATTTCCAGCTAAAGGGAGAAGAAAGCTCCATTTTCACATATCCATTGCCCCACTGGGGCAGGCTCAAAGTCCAACATCTGGTGCTACCTTTATTTACGAGCATATGAACACATCCTTGGGATATATTGATGGAATTAAGATCAGGATAAAAGCAGAGGAACTTGGCTTGAAGTACGCTGCTGCCGTGAGTGCCGTCGATGGAGAAATAGACAGTGATGAAAAGATAGTAATCAGAAATTGGATGGATACCCGGATTGACAGTTTGCCGGAAGATATGCGAGGGGAGACTACCCGTTCTCTCAGCAGAGCTCTCATGATAGCAGAGAGATTGAGCGCTTCCATCAAACCAGACGATATAGAGCTGCTCTGTGATGATATTGCTGCAGAATACCCCATAGGTTCATTCCCCAAAGGAGAGCTTTTCGATATCGTTGAACTATGTATGAAAGTAGCTGCAGCTGATGGAATCGCTAATCCTGAAGAGTTAAAGCTGGTAGATAGAATTGCTTCACTGCTTGGTGTAGATCGGGAAAGAGTCAAGAAGATGTCAGAGAAGATTCTACCGGTTAACATGCATTCTGAAAAGGATATTGACAGTATTCTGGGGCTTCAGCCCGGGTGGACAAGCAAGCAGAAGAAAAAGCATCTCCGCGAACAATACCGGGAATGGTCAGCGAGAGTGACACATTCAGATGTGAAGGTTCGCGACCAGGCCGATGAAATGCTTCGGATAATTGCAGAGGAGAGAGCGAAGATAGATGCAGAGCAGTAGGGAATGTTTCCATTTTGAGGGAGACGACATATCACGTTATGATCTTAAGGCAGGTAAAGACCGGGATGATAGCGAGATGAAAAGAAAACTGCTCACTACTGCAGTAAAGGTGATTCCAGAGCTGTTTCCCACTCTCAGCCCGGTGATGCTGTCTGTTAGCAAAACAGTAACCGGCAAGCCGTTTGAACTCTTTGTGTTCAGCGATGCCTCACCGAAGGCATATTGTATGGGAACTTCAGCTGAGGAAGCCACAGTTCTTATAAGTTCCGGTCTTATCGAAAGGTTCGGTCCTCAGGAAATGGCTTTCGTACTTGGGCACGAACTGGGTCATGCTTTATTCAGTCATAATTCTTATCCGACCCCTGATGAATCCGATGATCCAATTGAAACCCTAAAAATTCTTGCACTCTGGCGAGCCAGAGAGATAACCGCCGACAGAACTGGCCTGGCGGCAACAGGAGACACTGGTGCTGCTTTCAGGGCTATGATGAAACTCGCCAGTGGACTCTCTGATAAATTCATCCGCTTTGATGTCACTGCATTTCTGGATCAGGTAAAAGACCTGGAAAAAGCGGGACCATCGCCTTCTTTTTTTCTCTCGACGCATCCTTTTATTACTGCAAGAATCAGAGCTCTTCTCTGGTTTCAGATGAGCGAGCCCTGGTACAAAATAAGAAGAATCCGAGGAAATCCTACTTTTACAAAAGAGCAGCTTGAAAGAAAGATCAAGAAAGAAATTCTGTAAGCCGTCGGTAAAAATTGTTTGATTATTACAGTTGTGATTATCTCAGTTTTTCAATGAATTCAACATCAGCCAGATCTCTGTATCGTCCGGAAGCTTTCTTGTTTTTTATCAGATCTGCTCTGGATATTACGCTTATGTCTACTCCATCAATTCGTACTATGTTTTTATTCTTATAGCATTCGTTGAAGCAAATTCCATCTGCTTCGTTAATAATATCAATTTGTATTGGAGTTCTGCCCATTCTGAATACGTTGCCTTTTTCCTTGAACACTTCATTCTCTACAGTTGGTGCTCCAAATGAGAAGAGGGCATGCTGCAATTTTTTTATGTTGTCGTCATCCGTAGCAATCAGGAAGTCGATATCTTTTGTTGCTCGGGGGTTTCCATAAAGACCAACAGCCCAACCTCCCAGGAGGAGGTAATGAACATCGTTATCGTTTAAAAACTGTATAAATTCTTTGAAGTCTTCCGGTAGTTGCTTCAGGTCCATAAAAGCATTCCCTTAAATAAGTTATTGCCCTGAATTTTTCAGATGCACTGG
>JAOZRM010000274.1 GCA_029940175.1 Candidatus Sabulitectum sp.
AACAAAAGAATTACTTCAAGATTCACTGTAATCCGCTAAAACCAGCATATCCCGGAGGGAGCACGAAACTTCCTCCGGGCATCCAGCTACAGGACCCTTATGCCGAAAATGTGTATCAGCGTAAAGTATATGCCAATAAGAATGAAGAGGATTCCTGTAATTCTTCCTGCCCATTTCTGGAACAAAGCTACTCTGTTGAATATCCTTGAAGCCTTTTCAGCACTTACTGCAAGAACTCCTGCAAGAATCATTACAGGAAGACCTGTTGCAATTCCATAGAAAAGTGGAATAATGATGGAGGAATTCAGTTGAAAGGCCAGTGGAATTGTACTTCCAAAAAATATAGCAGCCGATGCAGGACAGAATGAAAGAGCAAAAAGAACACCCAGTATACCTGCACCCCAGATACCGGTACGATCCACTGATCCTTTTATCTTTTCAGCGGACAGACCTCCGGTTGAACGAACAGAAATGAGATTAAGAAGAACCATCCCGGCAAAAACCAGAACCGGTCCCAGTACTAAGTTCATATACTTCTGAAAAAAATGGGAAAGAACGGGAAGTGAGGACATGCTTCTTACAAGAAAAAATCCCAGAATTGAATAAGCGAGAGCTCTGCCTATTGTGTACAACACCCCTGCAAGAAAAACTCGTTTTCTCGAGTCAATCTGCCGACCGATATATGAGACTGCAGCAATGTTTGTTGCCATTGGGCAGGGGCTGATAGAAGTGAGTATGCCCAGCCAGAATGCTGACAATACACCAGTTAGCAGCTCAGCACTCATCTGATCACCTCAAGCTCAATTTCTACCTCCGAGGTGATGTAGTTGTAGAAAGCAGTACTGTCTGAGGTAAGTTCCCAAACCCGATCAAGTTTTCTCCAGTTACCTGAGGGGTCCTGAATCACAACGGTCCTGGTTGCAAGTTCAAAGTCAGTTACAAAGTGTTCATTCTCCCGTTCCTCAATATTTACTATTTCTATGGACAATTGATTCTCAGCAATTTCTCTACTGAACTCGTTGCGAAGAGATCCCTCGGTAAGTCTCTCAACAGTAGTACAGGAAACACACCTCATATTCCCGTGAAAGTAGTATACAGTAACACCCTCCGAAACTTCGGAGATCTCATTCACTGCCCCGGTCTCATTTACAACAGCGTAAATCACACTGACTGCAACGAACAGAAGCAGGAGTGCAGTAAGAAATTTCTTCCAATTCAACCTCATTGTAGAAGAGCTTTCATATCGCTTGAAGATGGAACCTTCCCGGAGATTTTAACAACCCCGTCAACCGCTAAAGCAGGAGTCATCATCACTCCGAAGCTCATGATCTGATTCAGATCAGTCACCTTTTCCAGTTCATACTCGATGCCCATTTCAAGAGCAGCGCTTTCTGCTACCTCAGCCATTTTTTTACATTTGGGGCATCCGGTACCCAGCACCTGAATCTTTATCATTTCCGTTCTCCTTATTAGATCAACCCGAAGATCAAGCCACTAACAGTGGCCATTACAACAACCAGAGCAACGAAAACAACTGTTTTCTTTGTTCCCATAACACTCCTGATAACAAGCATATTTGGAAGGCTCAATGCAGGCCCTGCAAGCAGCAGAGCCAGAGCAGGTCCCTTTCCCATTCCGCTGCCTATGAGTCCCTGCAGTATTGGGATCTCGGTAAGAGTAGCAAAGTACATGAATGCTCCTGCAACTGAAGCAAACAGATTAGCCCGGAGGGAATTTCCACCAACTGCTGTTTCTATCCACGATGAAGGAATTAACCCCTCATAACCCACTCGTCCCAGTAGCAGACCTGCTGCGAGGACTCCCGCGAGAAGAAGCGGAAGTATCTGCCTTGCAAAACCAAAAGTAGCTTCAAACCATTCAGCCCCCTCACCTCCGCCACTGGCAAGGATCACCGAAAGACCCAGCATTCCCACAACAAATGGAATGGAAAATCCTCCCGGAGCTAAAAATGCTGTCAAAACAACAAGAGCAGCAAGAGCGATAATTTTCCATGGCTTTATCTTCATCCAGAGAACAAGAACAGCTCCAAGCATAGCGGCAAGAACAGACAGGATAGGAGCCTTTATGCCCCATACTGTGTTCTGGAAACTGTCTGTGCAGTTACATCCACCCCAGGTGGCAATTACCATTATAGCAACAAGAATGAAAAAGAAAACTGCATTCTTCCACAAGGCTCTGCGGGAATCTTCAAGGGATACCACAGGAGTAGAAGCAACCCTCTTTGCCTCCTCCTTGCGGAAGAAAAGATGCATTAGCAGCCCTATAATAACGCTGAAAATCACTGCACCCACTGCCCTGGCCACTCCAAGCTCAACTCCCAGAACACGAGCTGTTAAAATAATTGCCAGCACGTTAATTGCAGGTCCTGCATACAGAAATGCGGTAGCGGGTCCTAGCCCGGCTCCCATTCTGTAAATTCCTGCAAACAACGGAAGAACTGTACAGGAACAAACAGCCAGGATTGAACCTGATACCGACGCAACGGTGTATGCAACGACCTTCTTAGCCCCTGCTCCAAGGTACTTCATCACAGATCCCTGGCTAACAAAAACACCAATAGCTCCAGCTATGAAAAATGCAGGTATCAAACAGAGCAGTACATGCTCTCTTGCATACCATTTCGCCAGCTCAAAGGCTTCAATTATTGCGTAATCAAACCTCTCCCGGCCCACTGGCAGATAGTAAATGCCCAGGAATATCCCCACCAGCCATGCAAGAGATTTCCAGTCCTTTTTCCAGTTCATTACACACTCTCCCGGCTGCTGATGTATTCAGTTTCCTGTTTGATATTCATTTTAATTACCTCATCAAAACAACTGAGGAATCCAAGCAGGCAAGGGGTTCTCAGACTGTAATAAACCTGTTTGCCGCTCTTTCTATACTCAACGACCCCTGCCTTACGAAGAACAGACAGATGCCGTGATATGGTTGAGTAATCCAGATCA
>JAOZRM010000096.1:0-1354 GCA_029940175.1 Candidatus Sabulitectum sp.
GCATCATTCAAGGTGTAGTCGTGAAATCCTCCATCGGAAAAAATAATTCCCAGTTGTCCTTCCATGTCCATGTCCGGCAGTGCTGTGACCATAACATCAACAAGATTACTCAACGCAGTTCCCTGTGGAAGAGAAACAGCATCATCGGGACTTGATGGAATTCTCTCCAGTATGAAATCATTATCAAGGGTTATGGGTACTGCCAGCCTGGAATGACCACTGAAAAGAACAAGGCTGAATCTGGTCCCGGGCATGGATCTGATAAGCCGTCTTATCTCAATAGCTGATCTTCCCAGTCGTGTGGGGGCTTCATCATCGCACCACATAGACCTGGAAACATCAAGAGCAATAACTACATTTTCGCCGCCCCCTGGAATGTATGCAGGAGAAGTTCCCCATACAGGGCCTGCAGCAGAGAGCGATAGAAGGACGATTGCAGTGGAAATAAGGAGACGGGAAGCTTTGTGTTGACTAGGTGGCACTATTCCCATTCTTTCCCAGAGAACCGGTCGGACAAATCGGCGAAGCCTTTTCTCGTCATCTCGAAGCCATCTCAGCCGAAGCCACCAGTACAGTGGACCTGCCAGAGCAAAGATGATCATCCATGGTCTCTGGAATTCCATTATTGCCCACCTCCTGTGATACGGAATACTTTCCATCTGGAAAACTCACCTGCGGCAAGAAGAAACAAACCCCAGATCAACCAGCCAAGGTAGTGATCCTTGTAAACGAAAAGACCCCTCTCCGGAAGAGTTGAGGCTTCAAGAGAATCAATGGAGGCATACACGCTTTCAAGATCATCTTTGTTGTATACATTGAAAAGTCTTCCATTGTTCAATTCTGCTATGGTTGAAAGGGTTTCACGGTCCACTTCATATCCACCTTCTGCGGTGCCAATGGCTACTGTGTATACTGCGATGCTGTCTCCATGAAGGATGCTGACAGCTTCTGCTACCGTTATGGGATCCACAACACCTGCTGTTTCCACTCCATCAGAAAGAAGAACGATCACACGTCTTTCTGTGCTGGAAGAACCAAGCCCCCGGGCGGCTGATGTCAGTCCTGATCCTATAGCTGTCCCATCGGTAAGGAAGCCAAGTTCAGCATTGGATATGAATCTGGTCAGGGTTGTGTGATCAAATGTAGGGGGACAGATTGTGATAGGCTCAGCAGCATAAAGAACAAGCCCGATTCTGTCATTTGGTCTGTTTTCTATGAATTCGAGAGCGGCATCCTTGGCAACCTCAAGTCTATTTGGATCGTAGTCATCTGCAAGCATGCTAGTGGAAACATCAAGGGCAATCACAATATCAACACCCTCCCCTGCGTCAGGGAGCCTCTCAAACCCGCTCTG
>JAOZRM010000096.1:1364-11201 GCA_029940175.1 Candidatus Sabulitectum sp.
TCTGAGGTCTGGCAAGAGCGATTATCAGCAGAAGAAGTCCGGTCCATGGGAGAAATGCCGTAAAGAATCTGCCTGAAGTCACAGTTGGTGTGCCAGTGAAGGGGCCGGTAAATACTGCCCCTCTTTTTCCATTTGAGGAATTCTTCTTTATCACCAGGGCAATAAAGGCAATCACCGGGTAGAGAAAAAGAACAGGCCACAAAGCAAATCTGATCATCAAGACCACTCTCCTCTCAGTTTTGCCAGCCGTCGGATGTAACCGGCCGCCCGTTCCTGAGAGCTGCCCCAGTCGGCAAATCGCTGGAGAATTGTCTCCTGCACAATGGGTGATGCCTGTTCAAGAAACTTGCGCCCCTTACCAGTGGAAGCAAGAGCCCGCGAGATCTGATTGAGCGTGAGTGCTTTGTTAACAACTCCGAATTTACCCGCTACTGTTGCTCTGAGCTGAGCATCAATCTCGGTGTACAATTCAGGCCAGTGACCGTGTATGAAATGTTCCGATTCAAGCAGGGCAAGAGCCTCATTTGCTGCTGCCTTCCCTCTGGGAATTTGAACTGCGGGTTCTGTCTGGACGGTATCTTCTCCTTTTCGTCGTCTGACAACGAAGAAGATTAGAGCAATGGCAAGTACAACTCCTCCAATTACCCATAACCACGGGAAGCCGGGAGGAGTACCCCAGACAAGCCAGAAGGATACATTTCGTGCATAATCTTCCGGCAGCCCTGGTGGAATGTTCATGTAACCGGGAAAAGGTGGGAATGATGGTACCATTACAGAATCCGGAAGCCATCCCGTTACTACGATCAGTGGTGGCTCAAGGTATAGAGTATCTCCCTGATCATTCCAGGCAGTGAGAACAGGCAGTGGTAAACTGTCGGAGAATGTCACCGGCACAATGGTGAACAATCCACTGTCTGCTTCAAGAACAGAAAACAATTCACCCTGATCGAGATCTTCATATGAATAACCGGATGGTATTGCATAATCAATAACAACGGGAACACCTGGATGAGCATTTGAAACTGCGGCAAGAAGAAAAAGGATGTGCACCATCAGTGAGCTCTCCTTTTTTTCCTCAGGTGAAAAAATCTTCTTAGAGGAAGAATCAGATCATCTGCGGTTGATATACTTACAATGTCAAGTTTGGTGCGTTTACAGAGCATTTCCCTTTTTGCAGTCTGCTCCTGTACTTTTGCCGCAAAAGATTTCTGCCATGCAGGTGATGAAGTGTTAACAACAGACTCTTTTCCAGATTCCGGATCTCTAAATCTTATCTTACCAATATCTGGAACTCGAAGTTCTCTTGGATCGAACACGTGAATACCAACCATGTCATGTTTGCGGGAGAATACTTTCAGCTGCCTCTCCCCTTTGGAACCAAATCTGAAATCACTTACAAGAAAGATCAGAGCTCGTTTTTTTAAAACTCTCCCAAGAAAGCGAAGGGCTTTCTCAACATCTGCTTTTTCCTCGTAGTCGCTGGCGTCCAGAACTTTTCTAATCAATGCCAGAGAGTGTGCACGACCCTTATCAGGCGGCATGTAATCATGAACCTTGTTCCCGTATGTTAGAAGACCAACTCTGTCATTGGTTCTTGCTGCAGAAAGAGCAAGCACAGCAGCTGTTTCAGCAACACGGTCCGCTTTGGTAATGTTAACGGATCCGAAGTTGAGACTTCCTGATACATCAACAACAAGCATAACCATGAGTTCGCGTTCTTCGGTAAGCAATTTTACAAAGGGAGTATTGGACCTGGCTGTGACGTTCCAGTCGATAAGTCTTGGATCATCTCCTTCAACATATGGCCTGTAGTCACTGAACTCCATACCCTGTCCTCGAAAAACAGAGCGGTAATCTCCACCCACCAGCTGATCTACAAGCTTTCTGGTGTGGATCTCAATTCTCTGGACTCTTCGGAAGAGACTGTGAGCAGTTTCCATTGCAGCTACCTTTTTGTTACCGGAACCTTGTCGAGGATGCTTGTGAGCATTTCCTCAACAGTTACTTCTTCAGCCTCTGCCTCAAATGATCTCATGATCCTGTGCCTGAGAACATCCATTGCCACTTCTTTCACAAGGTCGGGTGTTACAAATGCCTGACCTGTAAGCAGTGCTCTGGATCTTGCTGCAGCAAGAATTGAAAGAGATCCTCTTGGACTGGCGCCAACTGTAATAAGATCCTCCAGATCACGAAGCCTGTGAAGTTTGGGGTGCCTGGTTGCATCAACCAGCCTTACCACATAGTCCAGAATATCATCCTCCACAACTATTCGCTTTGAAAGATTCTGCAGTTCGCGCAGCTTGTCAGTTGTGAGAACAACTGATGCTGTTGGCCTGTCAGTCCCTCCCATGCGTTTCAGAATTTCAATTTCCTCGTCAGGGGTTGGATAGGTTACGACCAGTTTCATCATAAATCGATCGATCTGAGCTTCAGGCAGAGGATATGTTCCCTCCTGCTCGATGGGGTTCTGTGTAGCCATCACAAAAAAAGGTTTTGGAAGAGGATGTGTAACTCCTCCAAAGGATACCTGTCTCTCTTCCATTGCCTCCAGGAGAGCACTCTGAACCTTTGCAGGAGCTCTGTTGATTTCGTCAGCAAGTATCATCTGGGCAAAGATGGGTCCCATTCTCTCGATAAATGTACCCTTGGTCGGCTGGTAGATCATTGTTCCTGTGATATCGGCGGGTAGAATGTCCGGTGTAAACTGAATCCGGCTGAAATCTGCATTCAGGCATTTGGAGAGGGTTCTTGCAGCCAGGGTTTTCGCAAGACCGGGAACACCCTCAATAAGAACGTGTCCATCAGAGAGCAGGGCAGTCATAAGCCCCATCCTGAATTCTTCCTGTCCTACAACAACCGCTGAGAATTGTTTTCTGATCTCCTCCAGAATACCGGAAGCTTCTGCAACTTCTTTTGCTATCTGTTCAATTCTTTCCTTTGCCATTACAATTCCTCCCGAGCTGTCTGAAGTATGGTTCTCATTTTCTGTTCGTACTCTTTCAGCTGATCAAGAGTTCCAGCTTCGAATCTCATAACCAGTACAGGCTGCGTATTAGAGGCTCTAAGTAAGCCCCACCCATCCTGAAATTCTACTCTTACACCATCAATATCATTAACGGTGTAGTTATTCTCCTTTAGAATGTGTTTCACCTTCTCAACAAGAGTGAATTTTATTGAATCGTCGCAGTCCTCTCTGATTTCCGGAGTTGCCATTACAGGCGGAAGATGTGCAGTGAGGGTAGAAACTGGTCCTTTTGCTTTTTCTGCTATTTCCAGAAATCTTAAAGTTGCATAAAGAGCATCGTCATATCCGTAATATCTGTCACGGAAGAATATGTGACCGCTCATTTCTCCGGCAAGAAGAGCATTCTCTTTCAGCATTCCCTCTTTGATTATTGAGTGTCCTGTTGGAAGCATAAGTGCTCTGCCCCCTTTTGCTTCCACATCAGAGAAAAATACACTGGAAGCTTTCACCTCACTGATAACAGTAGCTCCGGGGTTGTCAATAAGTAATGCACCTGCAAGTACGCAGAGAATTCTGTCACCAAAGATCACATCACCGTTCTCGTCAACAATGCCCAGTCTGTCTGCATCACCGTCAAATGCAACACCAAGGTTACACTTTTCATTTACAACTGTTTCCTGAAGAGCCTTTAGATTGCTGATTACCGTAGGGTCAGGATGATGATTGGGGAAGGTACCATCAGGGGTACAGAAAAGAGGAATTACACGATGTCCGAGCTGGGTGAGCAGATCAACAGCACAATCTCCCCCGGTTCCATTCCCGGCATCAACTGCTATTTTCAGAGAAACAGGTGGAGCGAATTCTGATCTCAGCCTGTTCATGTAGGCTTCCCTGACTGAAACTTTTTCCATTAAAGGTATTGAATCTGTTACTTCTTCTGCGGTTTCAACCTGTGCTTTGATCTTTTCAATAGCATCACCCCAGATAGTATGAAGCCCCTGCATGATTTTAAACCCATTGTATTCTGCAGGATTATGACTTCCGGTTATCATTACCGTTACGTCCGGTTTCAGGGTGTAAGCTGCGAAGTAGGTCATTGGTGTGGTCTGTTCTCCAAGATCCAGAATTTTACAACCGGCAGCTGCCGCTCCTCGTGCAAGCTGATCTCTGAGTCTTTCACCGCTGGGTCTGCAATCTCTTCCAATAGCGAATACACCGGAACCAGCCAATTTTCCAAGGACAAAACCGAGCTTTGAGACAGTATCGTTGTCGAGGTCTGAGTTTGCTATTCCTCTGATATCGTACTTTCTAAAAATTTCTTCGTTCATTGATTATCTCCAGCAAGAGGCAGAATTAAAGTTATACTCCTGTTTTTCATATCTACATTCAGCCATCCCCCGTGAGAGGATGCAACCAGTCTGATAAATCCGGCACCAAGAAGATTCTCTTCCTCTTTGATCTCACTTTCTTCAGAGCTCCAGCTTACCTGAAATTCCATGTTCTCTTTTGTGTTCAGATCAATGCCCAGTACAGTTCCGGGATCAGCATTTTTCAGAGCTTCCCTTAGGATTGTAGAAACTGCTTCGGCTAGTTGGGCTTCCCTGCCGTGTACTGCCACGCTTCCACAAATGGATACTGAAAGTGAAACCATCTTATCCGCAGCAGGTTCGGAAATAGTCATGGAAGCCTCCGAAACAATCTCATCCATGGAGATAGATATCAGGGAGGTGTCAGTTTTTGCAACATCGTTATTGTTATTAGTTGAAAAATCCTCAAATACACCAAGAATTCCGATCAGAGAATGCAATTCATCTGACAAGTTACTCAGATCATGGAGTACTTCTTCAGGAAGATCTGTATACAAATTGGTAACTTTTTTTGAGGAATAATCAATGGTCTTCAAAGGAGTTGAAAGTACGTCTCCAATACGGTTCAGAAAACTGGACTTGAGTATTTCCAGAGAGGTAAGCTCCCGGGTTGAATCCTGAAGAAGTTTCTCCAGTCTTTTTACCGTTTTGATTTTTCTTTCAAGTCTTGCACACATAATGCCTATGACAATTAGAAGCAGGGCAAAAACACCGGCAGCTATGGGTAGAGGAATCATAGAAGATTTCCAATTGAATCAGTAACAGTTACCTTTTTCCCGATTCTTTCCTGAATACTTTCGACAGTGTATTCATCAAGAGAAATGCCATCATGATTGAACATTGCGTCAGGGAGAAATACCTGGTTGAATGGGTCTTTGTATTCATTTGCAGTATTGATCACATCTCTGCCCGACAATAAACCGGCAACACTCACCATGGGCCCCATTAAAGCATTTGTTACCGGTACTACACTGTAATCAGAACCCTGAAGTATACCGGTTATGAATGGTGCAGCCATTGCACCCGTGAGAATAACACCATTTCCTGCAAACTCCTTATGTGCACATTGGTTCATCATTTTGGCAATCAGTCCAATGCCGTTTGCAGACAGGGAACTCTCTTTGTAAAAGTCCATGGCAGGAATCTCTTTATCTGCAATTACATAGAATTCATCAGCGGGATAGATCCATGGTGTTCCTTTGTGATTAATCGCTTTCTGTCGCCATCTATCAATAACTGCAAGAGTTTGCTCTGCCTGGTTACGGGTTGGTCTAGTCAGGGGCTCAAGTCCGGTTCTCCATTTTGTTAGTCCAACTGGAACAACTCCGAGAGTGGTTACATTATCTCTGTTGAAAAGATCAGAGATAGTGTTTTCCAGAACTTTACCATTATTCCAGCCGGGAACTTCAACGATCTGTGCCAGTACTTCTATTCCTTTTTCCGCCAGTTTGTCAATGTGAGGTAGAATCTCAACAGGTCCGGGAAGTCCAAGCATTCTGCCTCGAAGAACAGGGTCTGTTGTCTGTACAGAAACATGAAGAGATGAAAAGCCTCTTGATATAGCTTCATCAGTTTGCCGGGCTGTCAACGTGATGTATGTGCCGTTTATGAATGAATATCTTACGTCATCATCCTTCACTGCCAGAGTAGATCTCAATCCAGGTGGCTGCTGATCGATAAAACAGAAAATACACTTGTTCCTGCAGCTTCTGGCGGAGGATCCTGATAATTCTATGCCCCAATGGACTCCCGGTCTTCGTTTAAGATTTACAATTCTGCGTAACGGTCCCCTGCTGATTGACAGAGAAATTACTGAAGATGATGACGTTGCCAGAAGATCTACCCAGTCTCTAACAGGGAGGCCATTGCAAGTCAGAATCTTATCACCTTGACGAAGACCCGCCCTGGAAGCTGGTGATGCAGGATTAATCGTTAGAATTGACGGTGGAGAGAAAGTCATTTATTCCAGCTGAAGCACCTTTGCCATAACCGGGTCGATATCATAAGCAAGTTTCTTCTCGGCTTCGGCATGGCCGCTCCTCCCAGTGAAATCGTACACTCGATGAAGGTTTATATGAAATCCCACAGCAGCAGTCTTGTCATCCTGTGCAGATGCAAGAACCAGACCTTTCTTGAAGTGGTCCTCTGCCTCATCGTATCGTTTCATGTCAAATGTACAACGACCCAGCATTTCTCTTGATTTGATTCTGAAATCAGGGCTTACAAGTACCTTTTCAAATTCCTGTATTGCCTCACGCAAAAGACCCATCTCGCGGTATGCAATGCCGAGGTCAAAATGAGTCGAAAATTCCTCTTTAAGTATTATGGAGGCCACGCCACTTTTGAATTCCATAATAATTTCAGCAAGAGCGCCTTTTGAGGTGTCAGTTTTTACATTGTCTATGTCATCCAGAATGTCTGCGACACCAGTTACTCCTGACTCTCTGAGCTCTTCCGGTCTTAATCCATTTATCAGGTCTCTTGCATCCTTGTAATCAGGACAAACCTCAACAGCAGCTTCAAGAGACGCAATGGCTTCGTATTGGCTGTCGTTCAATAGATAAGCAACTGCAAGTCTGTAGAATGCTCTTGCCTGACCTTCTTTATCAATGGTGTGTCGGATCCGGACGATTTCCTTGGCAGCAGAAAGAGATTCAGGACAAATATCAAGAACACCTTCCAGGAGTTCAAAAACCATATAGTCCCGACCATCATTCCTGTAGATCTCAGCCGCTCTTAAATATGCACCAACAGCGCCGTAAAAATCTCCTACATCAAGGAGCAGGTTAGCCATTTCTATGAAACCAAGGGCATCTCCGGGATCTCTGCTCAGGCGGTTCCGCATGTCGGCTACCTGCTTGGACAATGCTTCTCTTACCTGGCGGACAGAGACAAGATTCATCGAAACAAGCACATCCCCAAGCCTGGTTTCCCCGGGTTCCAAAGATTGCTGGTCAAGTGCCTTTAGAACATCACCAGCTTTTAGAAGACCACAGGCAACGAAGTATTCCCCGATTCTTTTTGGACCCTTGGGCTCGATAGTGGTTGTGCTCCAGTCTTCCTCGTCAGATTCAGTGATATCCTCCAGAAGATTTTCAGGAGACTCACTTCCTCCCTGGATGATATCATTTTCATCGAAAGAAAGGTTATTCAGCACACTGCTACTATTGGTCTCGATCTCAAGTTCAGGAACAATTTCTTCCTGCTTTTCAGTTTTTTGCTTCGGTCTCGGCTTAGGTTTTGATTGTGATACCCTTGCCTTTTTTGCCACTGGTGCCTGTACTACTTTTTTAGGAGCCGGGTGGAGTTTCTGCCTGAGTTTTTTAAGCATTGAAGAGGTTTTGTCCAGATCTGCAAGGTTCCTCTCCATGGATATGGAAACAGCGTAGTCAAGAAAAGCTTCATTCTGCTGTTTGTACGCGACTTTGGCGAGATTTGTAACCCATTTGGGTGTTTCAGGATCAACAGCAGTAAGGGACTTCAGGACGAGAGCAACATCAGGGGAATCCAGTGGAGGTTTGCCTTTCAAATAACTCAGAAACTCTTTTTTTGCCTGTTCGGATTTACCCTGTTCAAGAAAACAATTTCCCATAATGAGATTGGCTTCAATCTCATGTGGAAAGGCTCTTATTACTTTTCTGCAAACCGAGAGAGAAACCATCTGCAGGCTTTCATCACTGTAGAGATTTGCAGAGGTCAGGAAGTGTTCTTTTGCCTTATCGTCCTGCTTGAGCTTGAGAAGAATATCACCTATCTTGTTGTGTACAGAAGCATCTTTCGGATCCTGCTCCACTACAAGATTAAATATTTTCAGAGCACTCTCAAGTTTACCTTTTTGTACAAGCTCATGAGCTTTTTTCTTCAGTGAAGTGACATTTTCCGTCATTCCCGGCAGACCCCCCGTTTTTACCTGTATTCTAAGTACTATATACCTTTAGGCCGGTACAGTACACCACTGCAACATCCGGGTTACCCAGATGGTACGGTATTGTTCGAAAATCGGCACAATTCCATACGACAAAATCAGCATCAAAACCCTTTACAAGTCTCCCCTTGTGTTTTTCTAATCCAAGTGCTGCAGCGCCATTTACAGTAGCAGACACCAGTGCCTCTTCCACTGTGAATCCACATTGACATACTGCGAGATTAACTACAAGTGGCATGGAATCACAGAAGCAGCTTCCCGGATTGAAATCAGTGGCCAGAGCAACCGATGCACCTGCATCAAGAAGTTTGCGACCTGGAGGGAATGGTTTATTAAGAAAAAGAGCAGTTCCTGGAAGAAGTGTAGCAACGGTTTTGCTTTCAGCTATAAGATGAATATTCTCTTCGGATATAGAGAGTAGATGATCTGCACTGGTTGCACCCGCTTTAACAGCAACTGCAGTACCACCGGTGTCATAGAATTCATCTGCATGTATCTTGAGAGCAAAGCCCTGGTCAGTGGATGCAGCAAGATATCTTGCTGTCTGTTCTGGCGTGAAGACCCCTTTTTCACAGAAGATATCTACAAACTCTGCAATTCCCTGCTCTTTTACTCTGGGATTTACCTCACTTATGAGATAGTCGATGTATTCATCAGGCCTGCCCTTGAACTCAACTGGTACCTCGTGAGCTCCCATAAATGTTGGAATAATCGTTTGAGGTACTTCGCCGGCTACTTTCCCGGCAATCTCCAGACATCGTAGTTCAGTGATTAGATCAAGACCATAACCGCTCTTTGCCTCAACGGTTGTTGTTCCATTTGACAGCATGATGGAAAGGTGATGTTTCATATTCTCTTCAAGGACAGCAGCAGAGGCCGATCTTGTTCTTTTCACACTGTTGAGAATCCCACCACCTGCAGCTGCGATCTCCTGGTAGGTAGCTCCTGCAGCACGCATGGCAAATTCATCCTGGCGGGTTGCACCGAAAAGAGGGTGAGTATGCGAATCAACAAAGCCGGGAGTAACTACGCTACCCCCGGCTGAAACAATTTCAGTATCACTTTGCAAGGTACAATACGTTTCCAGATCTTTGTCTGATCCTGTCCAGACTACTTTACCATCACTGACAGCAAGAGCGGCATGGGTTAAAAGACCAATCCCAGCAGATCCATTGCCATCCATGGTAAGAAGCTGTCCGATGTCCCTCAGAACGAAGTCTGTTCGAATCCTCACCGGATATTTAGGCTTCTGGAATTATGGAAGCAACCTTCCTGGCTCCCATGCGGTGGAATTTGACACGGCCTTCTATTTTTGCGAATAGAGTGTCGTCACTTCCTTTGCCCACATTGAGACCGGGATGTACTCGTGTACCTCTCTGACGAATGATAATGGTACCACCACTGACATACTGTCCTGATGGAGCCTTGACTCCAAGTCTACGACCTGCAGTATCTCTTCCATTCCTGGAACTGGAGGATGATTTTTTATGTGCCATTTTACTACCTTTCTACCTACTTCTGTATCAATCCGCAACAACCATCCTGGTGGATGCGGAATGCCCACATGAAGTGTATCTCAT
>JAOZRM010000275.1 GCA_029940175.1 Candidatus Sabulitectum sp.
TTGTACAGACTTTTAAGAATTGCTCCGGTGTTGTAGGATGAAAGAACCACGCTGTGAATCATACGATCTAACTCAACTTCAAGTTGCTCGGTCCAGGCTGGATCCTCGGATTCAGCAATACTAGCCTGAATAACATCTATTTGAGCCACTGCAAGGTCGATAGATGCACCGAACCTGGTGATTGCCTCATCATAGTTCTGCTGATTAAGAGCAATATCACCAAGCATCTGATCGAATTCAGGGCGATCAGGAACGATTGCTCCGCCTATTTCCAGCATACTGATAGCGTCATCAGTTCTTCCCTCATCAAGGTAACCTGCAGCTGTATTGTAGAAGGCAGGCCAGTAGTTTGTCATGCTGGGGGCCAGCAGTGGATCAAGGTCATAAGCTTCTACAAAACATTCTGCTGCTTCATCCCAGACACGCATCATGCTGAAAGCTCTACCTCTCCAGTACCAAACCTCCGGGTTTGATCCCTCGCCGCTAGCGATCACGCTGTCGGCAAGATGAATAGCTTCCTGATACTCACCATTCTGTATGTGTACTTTAATACCGGTAACCGCAGGAGAAGAACAGCCGGCTATAATAAGAAGGCCAGCCGCCACGGAAACCCAAAGTTTTGCAAGAGTCAAATCAATCCTCCATTCATACAATATCCACAAATCAACAAAAATTGCCTCAAGGCACATCATCTGGAAATCTGCTTCATATTGGTGATGAAGTCAACTCTTGATCCCTCTTGACTACTGAACTGTCTCATTGCAGTGTACAAGGTCGCAAGGAGGTTACTCTGAACTGTTTTTTAATACCATTCCTGTTGCTGAGGGGAGTTGTCTCTCTACTCCCTTTCCAGGGGGAGAGCATCGTAAATGAGCAGGGAGAGAGGATGGCGCTCGTAAGCAAGGAACAGCAGATTATCGTGTTTCTTGATAACGGACAGGAAGCGAACCTGGCACTGGTCTCCACAGGGCGATCTACCAGATATTCCACCCCCAGTGGTGACTTTGAAGTACTTTACAAGAGGTGGAGTCCTGTGTCCAGCATCTACAGAGTACATATGCCCTACTGGCAATGCATAGTTGATTCCGGGGCTATCGGTCTCCATCAGGCGTCACGCTCCGTTGAGCACAGGCTAGGCGAACCTCTTTCTCACGGATGCATTCGACTTGGTTTCTACACGGCAAGATGGGCTTACTTCTGGCTTCCAGTAGGAGCACAGGTGATCATCAGATAAGATCCGGTCTTGTTCTCTCCAGTTCTGTAACAACTTCTTTGATCTTTTGTGCGGAGGAGTCTGACATTACCAGGATTGCTTTTTCCGTGGAAACAACACTCACGTTGTCCAGTCCTATCACCACGGTCAACCTGCCGGTTTCATCAAAAACAAGGTTGTTCTCTGAATTGATAACAAGACTCTCGCCTCTTTCAACACCGGCACCTCTTGCTCCCGGCCAGTCTCCTATGTCACTCCACTGGAAATGGGCCGGCACAACAACAGCTTTGTCTGTTTTCTCCATTACACCGTAATCAATTGATTGAGATTCAAGTGCGGAGTACTCGTCCATGGAAGGAGCTGTTGTATCCGGCAACTGCTGTATATCCCGGTACAGATTTGGCATGTGCTTATGAAATTCATCCAGAAAACTGTCAACCCGCCAGATAAACATTCCTGAGTTCCAGAGGTACTCCCCGGATGTCAAGTACTTTTCTGCTGTTGCGGAATCGGGTTTTTCCCGAAAGCTTTTCACTCTGTTGCCCGGTTTGATCTCTTCACCCATCTGCAGATAACCATAACCGGTTGCGGCATGTGCGGGTGTGATGCCAATCGTACAGAGATATCCCTTTTCAGCAAGTTCTATTGCGTTGGTCATGGTTTTCTCAAAACCGGTCACCGGCTCAATTTTGTGATCACTGGCAGCAACGATCATTATACTTTCACCAAATCCCCTGCGCTTCAGGGTCTCTGCAGCCCAGCCTATACATGCTGCTGTATTCCTGCCCACAGGTTCCAGAAGAAGATTGCTCTCCGGTAGAAGAGGAAGCTGACTTGCTGCAATAGCTTTGTGATCAGCTCCGGTAACAACCAGCACCCTGTCAGGACCGGAAATATTCGCAAATCTTGCTGCTGTTTTCTGAAGCATAGTGCCACCACCCAGCAGATCCATAAACTGTTTCGGACGAGATTTTGTTGAGGCTGGCCAGAACCTTGTTCCCCTGCCTCCTGCCATTATAACTGCAAAGATGTTTTTATTCATTTTTCTATCCCCATGATCCACGATTCACAAGTGGTTGAAAGAGTTCCACCGGAGGAGTCTGCAAAATAGCATTGCTGCAACTCAGGTAAATAAATCACTTCCAGTGGTTTCAGTTCTATCCTGCCGGATCCTGTTTTTCGCATGTAATATGAGCCTGCATCAAGAAAACTCTCTGATACTTCTGTGGCTCTTCCCATGGTTTCCCAGTTTATTGCTGAGAGTGCCTGTTCCACATGAAGGTCTCTAAAGTTACCGTTGATATCCTTCCTGGCATAGTCCCAAAGGCGGTAGGTAACAGTGCAGTTCAATTGAACTTCCAGCACAGTGAGTCCGGCACCGAGAGCGTGAATGGTTCCTGCGGGCAGGTGAATAAAAACACCCGGTTCTCCATTGATGTATTGAAGAATACTCTCTACTGACCCTTCCTTCACTGCATTCCTGAATTGCATTGGAGTGGTCCCCGGCTTTGCGCCGTGCATTAGTTTACCCGACCCTGCAAGTACAACCCATGATTCATCTTTCATGGGTATTGTCCTGTCCTTCCCGGGATGCACCTGAACTGATAAGTCTCTGGCAGCGTGAAGAGTTTTAATGATCAGGGGAAATGAATTCAAAGGAAAGAACTCGTCAGCTCTGCTGCGTTTTCCTTCAGCATCTTCAAGAATGGTGTCACTGAAAAACCACC
>JAOZRM010000097.1:0-5091 GCA_029940175.1 Candidatus Sabulitectum sp.
CCGGTTTCATAACTGAATATGAGTGGAAGATTGAGGGGGCAAGTTCAGGCGGTGTTTTACTGGTTGATGGAAACCGTGTTCATGTCGTAGTTCAGGATCCAGTTTACCATACATACGAATACCTTCAGTACGATCTTGAAGGGAATACCACAATTCCCTTGTTGGACTTTACAGATGATGAATTAAACTGCAGTAGATTCCCTGAGCTTAACATTGATTCCAGCGGAAATCTGATGATTGTAGAAAGTGTTTCAGGTGCCAGTCAGAGCGCTCGATTTGTGCTGTGGAAAATCCACAGAAACACAGGAGAAATTATTGTCGATGAAAAGACTCTTGTTGCAGAGGAAAGTCCGGAAATGGACATTAGCAATTCTTTCATTCTTCGGAATCTTCCAGGAACTGAAGAGTTTTACCTTTGCTGGACAAACGGTTATAGCAGGAATAAGGTTTTCAATCTTCTCATGGATGAAGACGGAAATATTATTGTTGACTGGCATGTAGCTTATGACTACAGTGATGAGGATCCTGAAGATGTTAAAGCCATTGATGGTGTTGTTGATGAGGATGGGAATCTTTACATTGTTTATGGTCAGGTGGAGATGGAACCTGTCCTTGGTGGATACCCCACCTTTGGCTGGTTCAACCACGATTACCTTGGAGTGGAGGGTGATGGTGTTCCCATTCCTCCATTAGTATCGCTTACAGCTTCACCAAACCCCTCTGGCGGCAGTGTTCAGTTCTTCTTCAACGGTGATGATTCCACTCCACTACGGGTGTTTGACATAACCGGCAGAGAGGTAGCCTGTGTATCTTTGTCTGAGGGTACCGGTTTTTGGAACTGTACGGATTACTCCGGTGAAAAACTCCCCGTAGGAGTTTACACTGTTACCGGACATCAAGGTGTTGCAGTGCGGTTGACCCTTCTGGATTGATAACCCGGTGCATTCCCTTACTTACAACTAAGCATGTTGAGAAACTGCAGATGTTCTACGGTCATTGTTATTCATCCTCAAGTATATTTACTAACAAAATATTTCATGGCGGTGAATTTACTCTGGAGGTATTCTTGAAAGTTTCTATTGTGGGAGCCGGCCTTGCCGGATGTGAGGCAGCTCTTCAGCTGGCGCGTTCAGGTGTAGAAGTTGATCTGTATGAGATGCGTCCGGGAACAATGACACCTGCTCATACCACCGGTCTGCCTGCTGAACTTGTCTGTTCCAACTCATTGCGATCTAACCTTCTGCACAATGCACCGGGGCTTTTAAAGGAAGAACTTCGCAGGTGTGGATCATTTCTCATGAAGGCTGCTGACAGTTGCCGTGTACCCGCCGGGGGAGCCCTTGCAGTGGACAGGGAGGAGTTCAGCAGAACTGTTCAGGACATGTTAACCGGAGAGAAGCTGATTACTCTTATAGAAAAAGAGGTTACAGAGATCCCAAGTGGTGAAGTAATTATAGCAGCTGGACCACTGGCTTCAAGTTCTCTTGCAGATGCAATCGGTGAGCTTACTGGAAGCGGCTCTCTTTACTTCTACGATGCCATTGCTCCGGTGGTTGATTTTGAGTCGGTGAACATGGACCGGGCCTTTCTTCAGAACCGCTATGAAACCGATGAGAATGCTGAAGCCGATTACCTGAACTGCCCTTTCACAGAGGAGGAGTATTTCAGTTTTGTCCGGGAATTGAATGGGGCAGACAAGGTTTCTGCCCGTGATTTCGAGAAGGAGATCCACTTCCAGGGATGTATGCCTGTTGAGGCAATAGCAGACAGTGGTGACATGTCTCTTGCTTTTGGTCCCATGAAACCTGTGGGGTTAATTGATCCGCGAACAGGAGTTCGCTCTTTTGCAGTGGTTCAACTTCGGATGGAGAACAGAGCAGGAACTGCATGGAACCTTGTTGGATTCCAGACCAAGTTGACCTATCCGGAGCAGAAGAGAATCTTCAGAATGATACCCGGTCTGGAGAATGCTGAGTTCGTACGGCTGGGATCAATGCATCGAAATACTTTTATCAACGGGCCTTCTCTGCTTGATGAACGAATGCGACTGAAGACCGATGTTCGAATAATGTTTGCTGGTCAGATCACCGGTGTAGAGGGCTATATTGAATCGATTGCCTCGGGTTTTCTAGCTGGTTCAATAATGGCTGGAGCTGATGTACTGCCTCCTGCTGATACCGCTTTGGGGGTAATTTTAAGATATCCTTCCGAGACGGCAACAGACAACTACCAGCCGTCAAACATCAACTATGGTCTTTTCCCTCCGCTGAAAAGAAAGCCCAGAGGTGGTCGAAGAGCAAGACGTGAAGCCCAGGCTGAAAGAGCTCTTAATAGTATTAAGAAATGGCTGTTGTTATCTGTAGTTTCTTCTACTGAACAGGGCGTAAACGCCTGCGGTGATGAATATCACGATAAGTGATGCCAGAACAAAACTGTCCGGGTGATGTGATCCTGTACCTGAATCTCCTGTTAATACCGCTGCAGGATAGCCTGTAAACAGCAGAAGGTCAGTGATTTTACCAGTTTGCTGAGATTGTGTTATCTGACTCAACCACAAGAGGCTTAGAACAGTTCGACCTGCATATTTCATGTACTGCTCAGTCATGACAAGTATGAGAGAAAACGAAGCTGAAATAATTGGAGCCACCACCCAGAACTGCCAGGGCGGAGGGGCTGAAACAGCAAACACTGTTACCGAAGAAAGAACTGCTCCTGCCAGAGAAGGGAATAGCCACTCGGCTGTTTTAACTTTTCTCATACCCTCACTTCTGGCAGTAATGGCCAAAATGCCTTTTCGTTCCGGAGAACAGTTCCATTCAGGTAAAAGAAGTAAACCGGGGAGCAGCACAGCAAAAGAGATTAACTGCGCAGGAATTTGTGCTTTTGGAGTAAGAATGAACAGAGAGGTAAGAACAAGGCAGATTAGCCATAATCTGCTCTTCGAACGAATGGCTCTTTCAGCCATTAATCGAAATGTGTAGATGATTATCTGCAAGTTCAGGAACCTACCTCCTGGCCGAACAGATCCGCCTGAACCTGAGGTTCTCCCTCGGGGTTAAACATCTTTAAAAGAGTACTTGGAGGAATAGGTGCCAGGTGTAACTCTACTACCGCTCTTGAATTTGCTCTTGTAACATGCATCAGCTGCGTGATGGCAAAAACAGTGTTAGAGTGTGTGAACTTGTAAGCGCCTTCCAGGTGAACCAGGTTCCTTACACCATCAATCATTTCAATCTGCTTGCGGGGAAGCGACGGGTAGAAAGAAACTGTGATCTCAGAACCGCCCATGGCAATTGCTGAGAGCTCCGAATGTCTTACAGTTCTATCGATTCCACTCTTGTTACAGAGAGCAATACGCTCCACACCGTATGGGATCTGCCCCAGTGAAGATGCTCTGAAAAGAACAGCATTACCTGCTTCGGAGAAGGCCTTCAGCTTAGCATGAAGAGAATCATGTACCGGGCAGTTTACAACAAGGAGTTCCGGTGAGGTTGCCATGGCAATTGCCATGGCTGTGCGTTGAATTTCAGCCGGTCCAATATCCTCGATTGGAATACTGCCAATTTCTTCCAGCTCAAGCCATTTAAGCAGTTGATCTGTGGCCTGCGATGTATCTGCTCTACTTTTCCCAGAGGCGATAACTGCCAGATTGATGCAGCCTCTTGCAGTCATTCCCGGAGGAGCTTCCAGCTGGTGTGAGATGAAACCTGTTGAGGCTCTGCCGCTGCGAGTTGTGGTTGGTTCCATGCTGCTGCCGGCAACTACCTTCCCCGAATGGGGTGAGCTGATACCGGCAGCATAGTCGGCAAGTAATCCTGCTGCGGAATTCTCATCTCCCAGCAGAGCAGCCATAGTGCCTCCAAGAACTGCGAAATCAATGGACAGAGGAAGCCCCTCTCCCAGAGAAACATCAAGGTACTTGAGGAGCACTTTTGGAGGCTGCTTCATATTTTCTTACCTGTTAAGTTTGGCAGAAAGGCTGTTGTCGGCAGTTTCCAATGCTTTCACAACACCCATTCCACTTCTACCAGAGGTTCTGGGAGTTCCTCCAGTTTCAACACAGCGAAGAAATTCCTCCATCTCTGAATGCAGTGGCTCAAATGAATCAATCTGCGGGCTTACAATATCTCCGGTGCGGTAAGACAGCTGGTATTCTCCGAAGGTCTTGGGTTCAAGAATGTCAACACCTTTGTCGAAAATCTTTATCTTTTCGTAAGGCTCGGTATCATCGTAAATGAGCATTTTTTTGCTTCCCACAATGACCGTTTTCCTGAGTTTGGAAGGAGCCAGCCATGCAACCTGAACGTTGGCTGTTGCTCCACTGGGGAAACCCAGATTTATGAAAGCAACATCTGGAATGCCTTTGAGAACGTAGTCATGTCCGAATGCTTCCACGAAATTCGGTTCCTCATCAAGCCAGTAGAAAAGCATGGAAAAATCGTGTGGTGCAAGATCCCAGATAACCGATACATCCTTTTGATGCAGCCCAAGGTTAACTCTGTTGCTTGTGATGAATCTGATATCGCCAAGCTCTTTGCTGTCCAGTATCTGTTTGATCTTAAGCACAGGCGGGGAATAGAGGAATGTATGGCCAACCATTGTAACAAGCCCGTTGTCCTCTGCGAATTGAACCATTTCCTCGGCTTTTTTTGTGTCCTCTGCAAATGGTTTTTCCACAAAAACGTGTTTTCCAGCCTTCATGGCCTCCATTGCAAGAGGGTAGTGACTTGAAACACTTGTGGCGATAACCACTGCATCGATGTCGGGATCGTTAAAAATATCTTTAGCATCCAGCGTCTTCTTGCAGCTGGGAAATCTTTCTGAAATTCTACTCAGGCGTCCAGGATCTTTATCACAGATAACAATTTTGTCACTTCGTCTATTTGCGACGATGTTTCTGAGAAGATTAGGACCCCAGTAACCCAGTCCAATCACTCCGATACCGGCCATTATTACCTCCTGATTGTATTACTTTATCACAGCACTCATGATGGAAAGCTACAACAAAAGAAATCAATGGTAAAGAGATGATCTAACATGTGCTTTCTTTTCAATATGCAAATAGCCTTCAGGGCTGTGTCATTTCGACAC
>JAOZRM010000097.1:5101-11121 GCA_029940175.1 Candidatus Sabulitectum sp.
GACACAGTATTGTACTTCTTTTCTATATTGTGTAATGATATTAGTACAAATAGATAATATATAGCGTTAATTCTTGGCCTGAGTATTGCTAATGTAGTGGGTAAAAGGAGAAAAACATGACACTAGAAAAACTTACAATCAAAGCCCGGGAGGCAATAACAGAAGCTGTTAACTCTGCTTCTTCCGCAGGGAACCCCGAGGTTACTCCGCTGCACATTCTCTCGGCACTTATCAGTGATGAATCCGGAACAATACCAGGAGTTTTGAATCGTCTTGGTATACAAACAGCTTCCCTCGCCGGAGCCATCGGGAATGCTATGAGCAATCTTCCCCGTTCCTCCGGTGGAGCCCAGCCTGCCTTGTCGCGCTTTTCGCTGAATGTGCTTAAGGCGGCAGAGAAAGCTTCAGAGAGGATGAAAGATGACTTTGTAGCCAGTGAACACATCTTTATGGGAATCTTTTCGTCAAGGGGAAAGGCTACTGAAGTTCTTCAGGAAGCAGGAATAACAGAGGAGAATTTTCTTGAGGCTCTGTCAGAAATAAGAGGATCTTCCAGAGTTACCAGCGAAAACTCTGAGGACAGCTATGAAGCACTGAAAAAGTATACAAAAGATCTTACTGCTCTTGCCAGGCAGCAGAAGCTGGACCCGGTAATAGGCAGGGATGATGAAATCATGCGTACTATGCAGATTCTGTGCAGACGCAGAAAGAACAATCCTGTTCTGATCGGTGAACCTGGCGTGGGCAAAACTGCCATTGCAGAAGGTCTCGCCGGGAGAATTGCAGAGGGTGATGTTCCAGAGACTCTCAAGAATAAAAGCCTCATGGCCCTGGACATGGGCTCGCTTATTGCAGGCGCAAAATTTCGTGGGGAATTTGAGGAAAGGCTGAAAGCGGTTCTTTCCGAGATTTCTGCCAGTGATGGAAAGGTGATTCTCTTCATCGACGAAATGCATACCCTTGTAGGAGCAGGAGCGGCACAGGGGGCAGTAGATGCTGCAAACATGCTTAAACCGGCTCTGGCCAGGGGTGATCTGCACTGCATCGGAGCCACAACTCTTGACGAATACAGAAAGTACATAGAAAAGGATGCGGCACTGGAGAGAAGGTTCCAGCCAGTTCTTGTTGAACCGCCTTCGGTAGAGGACACAGTAAACATACTGAGAGGTCTCAGGGAGAAGTATGAAGTTCACCATGGGATTCACATTCAGGATCCCGCACTGGTTGCTGCTGCCACTCTGAGTGACAGATACATTTCCGACAGGTTTCTTCCGGATAAAGCCATTGATCTTGTCGATGAGGCTGCAAGTCGTCTCAGAATAGAGATTGACAGCATGCCTGCTGAAGTGGATGCACTGAAGAGGCAGATCACCAGACTTGAAATTGCCCGTGAAGGCTTGAAGCGGGAACGGGATAAGGCTTCGAAGAACAAACTCGGAGATGTCAAGAAAGAAATAGCTGACCTTAAGGAAGAGTATTCTGCCCTGGAGGCAAGATGGAAGAACGAACGCGAGGCCATTAACCGGACACGTGAGCTTTCCAGGAAGCTTGACGATCTTAAGATCCAGGAGAAGAAAGCAGAGAGAGACGGTGATCTTTCTGAGGTGGCCCGTATTAGATACGGAGACCTGAGAACCACAGCCGATGAGCTTGAGAATGCAAGAAAAGACCTTGCATCTCTTCAGGAGAACGGTGCTATGCTCACCGAGGAGATCACAGCAGAGCAGATTGCTGCAGTAGTTTCCAGGTGGACAGGTATTCCAGTATCCAGAATGCTTGAGGGTGAGAGGGAGCGCCTTCTTCATATGGAACAGGGACTTAAACAGAGGGTTGTTGGTCAGGATGAAGCAGTAGGCGCGGTGTCCAGGGCGATACGCCGCGCAAGGGCAGGAGTACAGGACCCGAATCAGCCTCTGGGAAGTTTTATTTTTATGGGTCCTACCGGAGTTGGCAAAACCGAGCTTGCCAAGAGTCTTGCTGATTTTCTCTTTGATAGCCCGGAAGCCATGATAAGAGTGGATATGAGTGAGTTCATGGAGAAACACTCCGTGTCCCGACTTATCGGAGCTCCTCCGGGTTACGTTGGTTATGATGAAGGTGGCTATCTTACTGAGGCAATTCGTCGAAAACCATACTCTGTTGTGCTTTTTGATGAGATTGAAAAGGCTCATCCGGATGTTTTCAATGTATTCCTTCAGATCCTGGACGAGGGAAGACTCACCGACGGACAGGGCAGAACAGTGGATTTTCGTAATTCAGTGCTCATAATGACCTCGAATCTGGGTAGCGACTGGATCGGAACTGTTGGAAGAGATCTTGCTTCAGAGGAAAGAACAAGAAGAGCTACACGGGAACTTGAAGCAAGATTTCGTCCCGAATTCCTTAACAGGATCGACGAGGTTATTGTGTTTGACTCCCTTTCCCGGGAGCAGATTCGTGGAATAGTCGCAATCCAGATAGACAGGTTGAATGCCATTCTCGCAGGGCAGAACCTATCTCTCACTGCTTCAGAGAAAGCACTTGATCATCTTGCAGAACTTGGATATGACCCGGCTTATGGCGCAAGACCACTCAAGAGGGTTGTTCAGCGTGAGGTCCAGAACAGAATGGCTGAAGCTATCCTCAAAGGAGAGATTTCCGAGGGCAGTACGATCAGAGTGGATCTTGATGGAGACAAGCTTGTCTTTATCCCGGAGTAAATAGAACCTGTGCCCCCTGTCTGAACCGGGCAGGGGGCACTGCTTGCAGAGACCTCTGTCAAGACTGCATATTCCCCTTTCCAGTGGAAGGGGTTTTTTTGAGGATTGCGCTTGTTGTTCCCCCTTGGGGACCGGATGACATAAGAGCCAGAGATACCCGGGGAATCAGCGGTTGCTGGCCTACTCCCGGGCTTCAGTACATTGCAGCTGTTCTTCGTGATCGCGGTCATGATATCAAATTTCTTGAGGGTTTTTTCTACACTAATGAAAAAATGCGTAGAATGGTCAGCGATTTCAATGCTGATGCTGTAGGTGTGTATGTGATCAGTCTTTTGTGGGACCAGGCGTCCACTTTCATCACTGATTTAAAACATGATAATCCTGATGTATTCACTTTCATCGGTGGTCATGGTGCCACTGCCATGCCTGACAGGCTTCTTGCGGAGTGTGAAGCACTTGATGTGATCGTCACCGGAGAAGGAGAGATCACTGCCGGGGAGCTGATTGATGCAGTTGCAGATGGAAAAGATCTAAGCGACATAGCCGGACTGCTCTTTCGTGATGCTGAAGGCAAAGTGGTTAACACTGGAAAAAGATCCATGGTCATGGATCTGGATGAATTACCTTTTCCTGCTGTAGAGCTCTGTGAGATGGATAGATACTGGCCTAGTTTTGAGCAGGTTTCCACTGTTCCCGCCATGCAGATGATAGCAAGCAGAGGCTGTGACGGATCCTGCATCTACTGCTACAAAATGTACGGAAGACACATTCGACTTAGAAGTCCGGATAAGATCGTGGATGAGATAGAAAGCTATGTGAAGAATTATGGAGTAAGAGAGATAAAATTCTGGGATGAGCACTTCACATTCAACCATGATCATGTGTACAGATTCTGCGAAGAGATGATAAACAGGAATGTAAATGTGAGATGGTGGGTTTCCTGCCGCGCAGACTCAGTAGACAAGAAATTACTCAGGGCTATGAAAGCCGCCGGTTGCTGGTGTATAAACTTTGGTGTGGAGAGCGGTGTTCAGAAGAATCTGGATACTCTATTAAAGTTCGAAACTATCGATCGAATCAGACTGGCAGTTAAGCTTGCACACAGCGTTGGGATCAAAACCCACACAACCTACATTTTCGGTATCCCCGGAGAAACTTTCAAGGAAGGTCTTGAAACAATTGATTTTGCAAGGGAACTGGCAAGTTTCACAGTAGAGTTCTTTCCAATCACTCCTTTTCCGGGTACTCCGTTGTACAAAGGTGTCATGCAGGGAAAGTTCGGTAAAATGTCCAGCAATCTTGACGATCAGGGAATGCTTCTTGACAGACCGTGTTTTGTGCCGTTCAGCATGACTGCTGATGATATCATGGAACTTAGAAGACTTGCCTATATAAGGTATTTTCTCCGTCCGGCCTTTATTGTTTACAGACTGAAGAACCTGATGTCCGCTTTTCAGCTCAGAGCCATGTTCCATGGAGCATGGAGTCTTCTTCAGATGGTGGGTCAACAGATAGACAAGCTGGTTAAACCTGGGGGCTGAGCCTTTGAATATTACCATAGTGGTACCAGTACACAACAATTCCAGTACGATTAAGAGGGTTATTGAGCCTCTGAAGAAAGAACTTCTTCCAGGTGACAGCATTCTCGCAGTGGATGATCGTTCAGTAGATAATTCATGTTCATTGTTGAGTGAAATGGGAATTCGGGTTATTCCAAGCTCAGGAAAACCCGGTGCTGCAGGAACAAGAAATACAGGTGGATCTCTAGCTGAGACCAGCTGGATATTGTTCGTAGATGCAGATGCTGTTGTACAGTCGGGCTGGAGGCAGCAGCTTACTGAGCGTAGCAATGGTATTCAAGCTGTTCAGGCGATTTACAGTAGAAACGCAGTGGGGAAGTCCGCTGCGACATTTTACAAGAACTACTACTACTTCCATACCTTCACAAGAAGGATCCGCGGCCCCTTCATAAAAGGGTGCGGAACGTTTTTCTTTGCGGTTAGAACGGATGTCTTCAAAAAGCTTCAGGGATTTGACGAGAATATTGCAGGCGCTACAATTGAGGATGCCGATTTCTCCGAGAGGCTCTGGGCCGGTGGTGGTAGAATCGTCATTGCCCCTGAGATCGAGATCTTCCACCTCAGAGAATACACTACCAGGGAATTGTTTCGTTATGAGTGGAATATGATGAAGGCAAAAGCACTCTACATACTGCGCAGAGACCGCTCCAGAGGCGCACCTTCAATTAGTGTTGCCGGTTTCAGAGAGATGATCTCTGTTCTCTCCGGAGCATTCTTTTCCTGGATCTTTGTTATTGGTCTCATCTTGTGGGGAGCAGGGTTGAACTGGGGAGTGTTCATGGCATTGACCGGTTTGATCATTACAGCAGCAGGTCAACTTTCTTTCAAGTATCATGCAGTACAGGATGGTGGTTTCCGTGGAGCCAGAGCCTGTTTTTTCATTCTTCCTGACCTTCTGTTAATAATTCCCGCAACTGTCGCTGCTGTATTTGTCTATCTTACAGGAAGAAGATACTGATGAAAAAGCTTGTTCTACCATCTCTGGCATTCATTCTTCTCGCAGGTTTTGCCGTTTATTCTCTGTCTGGATCGAGATTGTCGGGACCTGCAGATAAAGCTGTACAGCTATTTACTGTGTTTCCTGCAGTTCTGTTGTTTTCCCTGTGGGGAAGCAGTGTATTCAAGAGTGATCCGGTGAGGAATACTCTGTTACGGGTTGAAGCTCTTTCTACCGGTGCATTTCTCATCCCTGTTCTTTTCTTCGTTTTCCTTATTACCCTTTTTGTGGCCAGAGGTCCTCTGGAGGGCATCCCCAAGGGAGGAGACGAGGCTGCTTACCTTTTTCAAAGCAGGATATTTGCAGCAGGTCAAACCATGGCTCCAGCTCCTGAGGTTCACAGCCCGAGAGATCTTTTTCCGTTCAGACATTTCATCTTCAGGAACCAGCATTGGTATGTGATGTACACCCCGATGCATTCTCTGCTCATGGTGCCTTTTACCCTGGTTGGTCTTTCATGGCTTATGGGGCCAGTGGAGTCTGTAATTGCACTGCTTGGAGCATTCCTGCTAATGCGGAGGCTGGCAGGTGAGAATACTGCCAGACTTGGTGCAGTGGTAATGGCATTGTCCCCGTATTTTCTCTTCATGGGAGCCAGCCACATGGCGCACAACACAAATCTTCTTTTTGTTACATGGGCTTTGTATTTACTTACCGCTGGAATTCAGGATAAAAACATTCTTTTTCAAGTTTTAAGCGGACTTCTTCTTGGACTTGCTCTGAATACAAAACCATATCCCATTA
>JAOZRM010000098.1 GCA_029940175.1 Candidatus Sabulitectum sp.
TCAACGATACCCACAACGGCTCCGGGAGGTACGGAAAAACTCAGGTCACTGAAGAGAAGTTTGTCTCCATAGGATTTCATCAGGGATTCGGCTTCAATAACAACCGACCCCAGCCTGGGCCCGGGAGGAAAAACCAGTCTGACCTCTCTTACCTTCTCTCTCTGCCCCTCTGCCAGCAGCTTCTCATAACGGCTGATCCTGGATTTGCTTTTCGCATGCTGGCCCTTGGGGCTCATCCTCACCCACTCCAGCTCTCTTTCAAGGGTTTTTGCCCTGAGGCTGTTTCCCTTTTCCTCCTGCTGAAGCCTTTTGGATTTCTGCTCAAGCCACTGGGAGTAGTTCCCCTTCCATGGAATACCTTCGCCACGGTCAAGCTCAAGTATCCAACCGGCTACATTATCAAGAAAGTAACGATCATGGGTAACTGCTATGACGGTGCCTTTGTACTGCTGAAGATGTCTTTCCAGCCATGCCACTGTCTCCGCGTCCAGGTGGTTGGTGGGCTCATCCAGAAGCAGTATGTCCGGCTTCTGAAGCAGAAGCCGACACAGAGCAACACGGCGGCGTTCACCACCGGAGATGTTATCAATCACCACATCAGCTGCCGGGCACCTGAGGGCTTCCATGGCCAGATCCAACCGGGCATCCAGGTTCCATCCGTCCACAGCTTCTATCTTGTCCTGCAGATCAGCCTGCCGTTCCGCCAGCAGTTCATAGTCTGCATCCGGCTCTCCGAAGGCAATGCCAATACTTTCATACTCTGCAAGAAGATCAACAGTGTTCTGAACGCCTTCGGATACAATCTGGCGAACGGTTCTTCCCGGTTCCAGATAGGGCTCCTGCTTAAGAAATCCAATACTGAACCCGGAAGCACAACTGGTATCACCAATTATGTCTGTGTCTTCACCTGAAAGAATCCGCAACAGGGTTGATTTCCCCGAGCCGTTCAAACCGATAACGCCAATTTTTGCACCGTAAAAATAGGAAAGAGATATGTCCTTCAGAACATACTTCTCCCCATGCCTCTTCGAGACATTGTGCATTGTATAGATAATTTTCTTGTCGTCTATTGTTGCCATAGACGGTATAATACTGAAAGCACTCTCCGAAGAACAATACCAGCCTTACCTGTGAAGATAGAGGTCAGTGCTATCAACTGATATAGATCAGCAGTTTGTTTAGAAAAAAACAGAAAAGCTGACTGTCTGCCTGAGAGTAAAAATGCACCCTTTTACTGAATCAGAGCACTGCCAGCCTTCTGGTATAGTGAAGGCTCTCTGAGTTCATTCTTACAATGTAAATCCCCGAATTCGGTGCAGGAAACTCAACAGCAGTTTCACCTGCAGGAAAAACGGAAGCACATGAATCAACAGACCTTCCCATAAGGTTGAAGATTATCAGTTCCACCTCTGACTCCTCAGCAAGACTGAAACTTACGGAGAAGACGCTACCTCCCGCAACAGGATTAGGACTTATCGCATTTAGAGAGCTGATGGACTCCCCTTGACTTAATCCATTTGGATCCCAGGAAACAAGGAACTCATCCAGTAAAGGTGTGACAGAAGAGTCATCCGTGAAAAACCTAACCCTGTACTGAAATAATGTATCTCCCGCTGAAACAATATCACAAAGATCACATGGTTCATAAACATAGTCAGTCCAGTATCCCAGATTCAGAGGATGCTTTCCGGTTCTGAACTGGAAAACAGTTTCAGTCCCGGGAGGTTCTTCTCCGCTCCAATCCACAGCCAGCCATTGAGGTTCCTCCTGCATATTCAAAATGCTGGATGTAGCATATCCGGTGCGGGGATAACAAGCCAGATTCCACCAGCTTATTTCATCGGAATCAATTGCTGCGGTAAGGATATCAATACTGCCATCGGTATTTATATCTGCAGCAACTACAGACGAGGGATCTGAACCCTCAGAGTCGATCAGATGTGCATTCCAAACAAGACCGGGTCCTGCAAAATTATCGTACCAGAAAACACAATTGTTACCCCTACCCCCGACAACTACATCATAATCACCATCATCATCAATATCAGAAACATCAACTGTGTATGCTTTGTACTGGTATTCACAAACATCATGTGAAAACCAGCTTCCCCCAGCTCCATCCGCGTTCTCCCACCATCTTACTTTGTGTTCAGCAACCGAGGTTGCTAGTACGTCAATATCTCCATCTCCATCCATATCACAACTGCATACCTCACTGGCTTCTGCAAAATCTTCATCAATGTAATGCTCTTCCCAGTCAATTCCAGTTCCGTTTGTATTCTCCCACCAGGATATATGTCCATGACTCCATCTGGCACCAAATACATCTTCATCACCATCACCATCAACATCTGCTCCGCAAACAGATTGAATACCATAGCAGTAATCATCCACGATATGTGTTATCCAAGCAGTTCCTGCGCCGTCAGCGTTCTCAAACCAACAGAGAAGGTGAAGTTCCATTGAACACGAGAAGAGGTCAATATCTCCATCTCCATCAATATCAGAAGAGTAAACGCAACTAGCACCATCAATGCCGGAAGAAACAATTCTTGAGAACCAGGAAGTGCCTGAGCCGTCTATATTCAACCAAATGTTTATTCTACCAGTATTTGATGCAGCGCCTGCAACATCCAGATCACCATCTCCGTCAAAGTCATCTGCAATTACCGACTCGGGCCCATCCAGGTAGCCGAGGCTTATTTTCTGCCAGCTCGTACCTGTTCCGTCAAGGTTCAACCAACAAGCAAACTGGTCTCCATTGCGCGCAGCCCCCAGAACATCAAGATCTCCATCGCTGTCAAGATCAGCTGCATACGTGGACCATGCAGCGTCAAAATTCGGTTCTACTATTGATTTGTAAGGTTTACTATCTAATTGAAGCATACCTGGATGAAGATAACACTCGGCACTAAGTCTGGTGTAAAAACTATTTTGCCAATTTGCTACCGGCCCAAGAACCCCCGGTCCTCCCGACCAGTCGGTCTGGGTAGCCTCACCGGCATATGAATTCAGCAGCACTCCTAAGAAAATAGCAGAAATAAGAGCCCCCATTGTTGACCTTCCTGAAGGATAAACAAAATATGAAGCCGTGAAAGCTGAACACCAAATAATTACACGGTTTTCGCCGAAGAAGAGTAATAACAGCTCCTGTTTAGGATAGACCTTCTGTCTTTGCCTGTCAACTAAGCGAATATGGGGTTATGGGGAAATGGAAAGTTAAAGCCTGAGCAGTCAGAATAGAAAAAATGACTCTTGGCAGGTCATCAGTTTGAAGGTTGGAACACTTCTGTATGTTGGATAGGCAATCTCATTTTATAAAATGGCGTGGTCTTAAAAATGCACCTCCTGCATGTATTGTCATGAGTATGTCACAAGTTGTTGTCGCAAGACGTCACAAGTTCATTCCCGGATCACATATGCCAATTGATTAGTTTCTCCTGCTCTTGAAATCAGTTCCTTATCCAACATCCCTTTAAAGGTCGCACTGCAAGCTGCCTGTTCGCATCATAACAAAGTCCTTCATAATCCTGAATTGTGAATTTCGGAAGTGTTATGACATGTTTGCAGTTGGAAATACTCAACTATGATGTTATTCCAAATGGGCAGACCTGCCCCCTAACCTTACACACTATCAGTGTTCGAATTCGCAAAAAGGTTCTTTTCATAGTTGAGCATGATCTGATAAGAAGGCCGTGCATACAACATGGTAGAATCAGTATGGTTATTCAGATTCTCAATATTTGTTGTTTTGGGTTCCAAATGAGATCGAAAGTATCACATGAGAGGCAAAAATATTAAAAATAGTCGAACACCTCTGAAGCCCCTCTATAAGGGTGTTTGAGGAGGTTTGTTTTGAATGATATAGAAATGGCTGGCGAACAGGGAGTCGAACCCCGATTATCGGATCCAGAGACCGATGTCCTGCCATTGGACGATTCGCCAGCGAGGCTGGAATTATCATATATTGGCTACGATCTGTCAAGTATTCTAAATTAGAAAGGAAAGAGCATGGCTAGAAAGTCCACAGGCATCCTGCCAAATTTCATTGTCGCTGCACTGGTTCTCTATCTTACATCTCTCGTCATGGGGGATAAAATGATTTTGTCCGGTTTCTGGGGTCTCCTGATAACTGCAGGAGTTATCGGTCTTCTCAATTTTTTCATTGCTCCGGTTGTTTCGTTGTTAACCTGCCCATTACAGATTCTGACACTGGGACTGGCAAGATTTCTGGTAAGCGGATTGATGATTGTTCTTGCTTCACATTTCCTGGACAGTTTTGTAATAGCCAGTTACTGGTGGGCAGTGCTTGCGGCAATCGTGATTTCCATTCTCACATCAGCCATTGAGAGTCTCTTTGGAGTCAGGAATCGGAAGAACTAACCCTGCGTATTATACCTGCAGGAGTCTGTGCCCTTCCCTGTCCCAGAGGATTATCGCGGAGGATCTTGATAAGCAGATCCCTATCCTTCTCCAGAGGGTAACAACCGAGAATGTTTCCGCCAAGATCATTTATATCAACAACAGCAACCGCACAGCCGAATTTTTCTGACAGGTTCTTCGAAACGCCTTCGGGATCAAGTGGTGCAAGACTTACAGCATTGTTGAATGGCGGAATAGTTCCTTTTGTGGGACCATCGATAGATCTGGCACAGGTACCGGCAATCCTGTAAAAATCTCCCTTTCTGCCAAAGAACTTTGTAACTCCACCAACCAGTGCAGCAAACAGAATTTTGATAGTTCCGCATTCTCTGAAAGCACATTCCATTGTCTCGGGTATCCCGAGTCCAATCCCTCCGGGTGTTCTGGTAACATGTCTGCTCAGAAACCTTGCAAGGGGTCTTACATGAAGATCATCCTCTCCAAGAACAAAATACCTGCCCTGGCTGCCACCAACCGCCTTCTCACTCACAAACAACAAATCGTCGGGCACCAGATTAAGCTCTGCAGAACTAAGACCCTGCTGAATTGCGTCTGCCAGATCATCTCCACGAAGAATCAATCTGGTTTTTATCGGAATTCTCAACCACTGGAGATTATCAATGACTATTACTGGAGCCTTTGTCTGCATATATTCCTTTCTCTGAATCTTCTTAAGGGGGTAGTACTCTTGAATCTAATTGAATCCATGTCTGCAGAAGTAGCGACTTCTTCCCATGCGACAATACTGCTACCGGTTGGCAGCCTGGAACAGCATGGTACAGAAGCTCCTCTTGGCTGCGATGGATTAATTGCCGAGGCTCTCTGCCGAAAAGCAGGAATGATTACAGCTACGCAAGTACTTCCATCCCTTTTTTATGGCTATTCCCTTTGCCACACATCCTTCCCGGGAACTTTTTCCCTTTCTGAAGAGACCTACTCAAAACTGCTTGTTGAAATAATCAACGAAGCTGCTCGAAACAAATACAAGAGCATTCTCATTCTAAGCGGACACGGGGGAAACAGAAAAAGCGCAGAAAATGCTATCCTGAAAGCAATGGGTACTATTTCTCCAAAGTACATGGGATATTGGCAATTACCGGGAGTTCAGGAACAGGAGGATCGCTTGTTCAATAAATCCGGGTATCACATAACTGCAGCTGAAGTATCAATGGTCTGGTACTTGTTGTCAGCATCAATCCCTGGAGTATTCACAGGTACATATCCAGTGGCAGCAAAAGACATTTCAAGTCTTTCCCCGGAGCAGTGGAAAAACGCCTACCCCGATGGAGGAGTGGGAGCTGATCTCTCTGATGTCTCCGTCAACAAAGGGCAAATTCTCTTTAACTTCATAGCTGAGTCTCTGGCTGAAACAATCAGGGAGATGAAATAGGGTGAAATCTGAAACCATTATTGTAATGTCTACATATCCCTCTGAAAAAGATGCTCTTGACACAGGAGAACGGGTAGTAAATCTACGCCTTGCAGCCTGTGCTCAGGTTTCATCCAGAATTACAAGCATTTACCATTGGGAGGGCAAAGTCTGCAGGGAAGACGAGTATCGACTTGTACTGAAAACTACCGGAAAACTAGAACCAGAGCTTACCGCATTTCTTAAGAGTTGCCACCCATACAAAGTAGCTGAATTAGTTACAATTCCTTTTTCCAGCATTTCCACAGAGTATCTGGCATGGATAAATGAGGTTGCTAAACCATGAGTATTCATTGAAAAAGACAATCAAATGCTTATTTCCTCATTCACTATCAAGCACTGCTACTTGCATTGAAGAGTTCAGCCCGGGAAAGTTAAACTGTTTTCCAGCAGACTTAATTACTCTGAGTAGTACACATAATATTACTCAATAGCCTCCATCATCCACATATCTTGTGTTGATGAACATGATTCAGTATACTAAGAAGTGGTTCGGTAGAACGCTCATAATCATGGTTGAGTCTTCCGTATTTGGCTTTTTCCGGATCATGAAGGTTACTCTAGAGGGAGAGGGCATGGATTGAATTAGTTTTCGCATAAACCGGTGGGGGTTGTATGCGAAATACTGATTCTGTTCTTCGTGCTCATAGCATGCTACTTGGTTCAACAAAAGGAGAGGAAAATGATTCGAGTATTAATTTCAGTCATCTTCTTGACTTCAATTGCATTCTCTGCAGTTGTAGGAGAGGAAATTTCAATTGATTGTGCGGATGGCAATGTGGCAATTCAACCACCGCCAGCACCAATTTTCACGGACAGCGATATGATTCCGTACGGCTCCACATTCAGCTCCCCTGCAATTCATTCTGCACTGATAGAAGATGAGGGTTCTTCTGTCTGGCCAGATCAGGACTGTAGCAATGACATTCTTATCTATGGCGGAGAAGTTGGAAGTGGCCAGGACTTTGATGTCGACGAAGACACAGGCGATATTTATGCCATTTTTGATACTGACCATGCAACAATTGACAGTGCTATCGTCTACAGATCCCAGGATGCCGGAGCTACGTGGGCTTTCTGGAAATACAGTTATAGTCCATCTGGCGAATTGAATTCTCCCAAAATTCGTGTTGTAAAAGATTCAAGCGGACAGAGCTGGGTCTGCATGTTCATGCTCGAGGGAACCACACTGTTAATGAGAACCATGACTACGAGTGGGGGTTCAAACACCTGGACAACAGTAACTTCAGAAGATGTCATCTACTTCGATATAGACGGAGAGATTGGCAATAACGAGTGGGTTTATGTAACCTATGTTGTGGCAGCCTCCGGAAATGACTTAAGGGCCACAAGATTATCTCTTGATGTTAAAGCCTGGGTAGACGACACTATACTATTTACCGACCCTGGAATAACTCCCTACCCATCGATAGCCGCAGGAGCAGGCGGAACAGTATCAGTAGCCTTTTTAGATAGCAGGATCACAACTAACCAGCAGATCAGAATCAAACGCAGTACTAATTATGGATCCTCTTGGGCGACCTCTGCGCAAGTTGGAGACAACTCCGGAGGCTATGGTCTTAGCTGGTCCTCCATTGCTTATACCCATGGTACAACGGAAAATGGCTGGATTTTCACTACATATGACCTCGGTACCGATGATAACCTCGGCTATTACTACACCACAGATGGTGGAACCTCCTGGTCTTACGGAACAACAATAGGTGGTAGCGGCGATCAGAATATGCCCTATGTTCGTGCCCAGAAATCTACAAGCGGGCATGCTACTCTGTCATTCAATGAGGATCCCGGTGATTCTACGATGTACGCCTGGGCATTGGGCACTTCTCCAAACAGTTTTACCACTCCTGAGCGAGTTAATGATTTCAACGCCACAGGTATCTGGCCAGCTGTTGCTGGCTGGGCAGGAAGTTACTCCGCCGTTCTTTACACCAACTGGAACGGAAACTACAGTCTTTACTTCGACTGGTATGGCAACACCGCAAACGAAGAGGAAACCTCAGCTTCTCTTACCGGTATTGCACAGATCACCAGCAGCCCCAATCCATTCACAGACATGGCAACTATCAATTTCAGTGTAACTGGAACTGATCCTGTTTCTATCTCAATCTACAATATTTCCGGTCGTCTGGTAAAAACAGTTGTTGACAGTGAATCCTTCTCCAACGGAGACCATTCCGTACAGTGGAGTGGGGTAGACTCTAATGGAACAAGAGTTGTTCCTGGTGTTTACTTCTGTCGAATGAATACCGGTGATTCCATTCTCTCCAACAGGATGGTAATGGTCCGCTAGAAAACTGCTACCGTAAAAGAGCCACCGGCATTAATCCCGGTGGCTCTTTTCTGTAGCTGACAGTTACTTAGTTGATCAAGAAGCTTTCCAGTTCTATCTCCATGTGGCTGAATGAATTCGAATCTGCTTCCTCTATAACGAAGGAAGCCGGACCAATACCCTCTGCTACGTACATGTTCCATAGAAAATCAGGGTCTGCAGTATCTGTATCACGAAGATGAATACAGTCAGTGTAATTTCCTGAAGGAACAGATATACTGGAGGAAAGAGAAACAACCTCCCTGATAACTGTTGAATCAGCGAAAGGTTCCCAGGTCTCCCCTGCGACTGGAGGAAACTTCATAACTATTTCAAAATCACTTGTCAAAGTATCGTCATATGCTATAAGCTCACTGTCTGCATCAAAAGTGTAGGAATAGGATGTATCACTCCATACTACGACAGTATCAGGAAACTGCACACTCATTGAGAAACTGGAAACCAGTTCGAAAAGAACCAGTCCACTCTCGTGGGTAACAGTTTTGGTTACCTCTCGAACATATGAACCGTCCACAGTAAGAGTATCGCCCTTTGTATTCGTGAGATAACCATCCACATCATAGTCCCACTGATTGCCAATACTAATCGGGAAATAGTCTGGATCTGCGCTGGGTCCTGATGCGTCAGTACCACAGCCGGCAATAATAAGCCAGCCAGCCAGGATAAGTAAAATTGCAATTCGCATGTTGTCCTCCTTTGTTGAAAACACTGCACACAAATAATATAAGACATTGGATGGTTCTGATATTTCTCTATACACAGGCTGCTTTTTAAGTTGGTTGTGCAGGAATTTTTCTTGACGGATGTGCCCTAATGCTGTATGGTCAAATTCAGGAGGAAGATTAATGCATTAGATAACTGACATCATTGCTTCTCCGGCGGTTAACGACTTATGTTGAGGCTCTGATATCCGCTGTCTTACAAGTACAACAAAGGAGTATCTTATGAATGATATTCGTCTGGTTTTGTCTATTCCGCAAGGTATTACAACCGCAACCTCCCTTGGAATCGAAGGGCTCGCAAAGCACCACAGCCCTGGCTCGGGTAAGCACTTCAAAGGCCGTAAGATATTTGTTGATCTAGCTGTCGAGAATCAGCAGCCGGATTTCACATACCTTGATGACGGAGGTTGGCGTGATGCTCTTAGTGACAGCAAAAGTGCCCTGGCAGCGGCGGCTGACGGCAATCGCACCAAGACAGCTCTCTCCAACAATGCATTCTCGTGTACCCCGATTGAGGCTTACAAGCGAGTGTTTCTGGTAAAAACAGGCGGCAAGGTCATGGAAATGGATAACGGGGGTCAGCTCCATGTATTCAAGTCCCAGAACTGCCATGAAGACATGTCCCAGTCCGAGGTGGCAACAGCAGCAGGAATTCCCGACCAGGCTGAGAGAAAAACACATCTCTACCTGGTGATGTGCCCTATTCAACTGCTACTTGTATCCAATCTCACCCCTGTTGAATATGCCTGGTATGCTACTCACCGGCCTGGTAAGGTCTTCCGCCAGGTTATCTTCACTGAGCTTCAAACCGAGCATTGCCGGCTTGCAGCGCAGAGCAGATTCACTAATGCCCGAAACGAGATCAATACTCAGCCGAATAAGAAAACAAAGACCATTGTTTCCGGAGACTGCATAAATGAAGTTCCATTCCACATGTGGTCGGGATACAAGAACCGCAACGAAGGTGGCCTGTTCCTTGCTGATCAGGAGCAAATAGGTTTGTGGCGGTTTCCTGCAGAGGTACCAGGCGCATGGGACAGAGCCAGAGGTTAAAGCTATCTAAGCTCTGACTCAGTCTATTTACAGAAAATTGTACCTTTTTGGGATTTACCCATGAAAATTGACTTTGGATTAAATGCTATTCAATGCGGTGGAGGGAAGATTATGAAAATCATAGTAATTATTTTCTTTTTGAGTTTCTTCTTATTCTCCTGTGGTGAGAATGCTGAGAGTACAGAGGAAAACATCGATTTTGAACTTACAGTTGATACTATAGATTCAACTGACAATATACCCGAGGAAGAAATCACTGATGGTCTCTATTCAATAGTTGAAGATTATGGTCAGATTACTACAAAAGAGCAATTGATTTCTGAGTTTGGAGACGAGCATTTAGTTGACGGTGAATCCTGGTATGCAGAGGGCACAGTGAAGTTTGATAACACTGTATTAACAAATCCAGAAAACGGACAAGTTATTAAGTACTTATGGAAAGAGGATGGAGTTTCCCTGAATCATATAGAAGTGAATTATTACCTATTTGATCGGGACTTTGCTGTTCTGGGTACGCAGGTTATTTCATCTGAATGTGGTGTAAGTACTGGAATGTCTTTGCAGGATTTAAGAGAATGGAATGGAGCAGATTTTAATTTCTCCGGTTTTGGTTGGGATTATGAAGGTGGAATATATGAAGAAGAGGGAACCAGAATTGCAGAGTGTCCAATCCAATTTCATCTATCCTTCGATTTGGAAATTCAAGTTCCTGAAGAGTATAGAGGAATGTATTCGGATCAGATGTTTAGTACTTCTGATGAAATAACTCAAGGGGCACCAGTACTAGTTGATATGTTAACCTATCGCCATGCAGAGGAATAGTGTAATGACATTCACAACCTCATAGACATTTTTCAGCTCGATTCCTCATGTGTCCTCTCTTTGATAGCCAGAGAATTTTCAATGCCTTTAATAAGAAGCAATACGTCTTTCATGTTAAAGCCTGCCTTTAACATGATGAGTTCCGAGAGTTATAATAAAGGTTCCCTTTAACATGACGACCAAGCCCTGTATGACAAAGAGATCTGATTTTTCGATTGGCCTGATAGAATAGCGCGATGACAAAAATCCCGGCACCGAAGTGCCGGGATCTAATCTTGGTAGCGG
>JAOZRM010000276.1:0-1500 GCA_029940175.1 Candidatus Sabulitectum sp.
TCGAGAAGTATTTCCTCAAACATGGTCATTCCCCCTTCACAACCGTACCAAGGCTGTGATCTTTGAGGACTTTCACAAAATTGTACGGGTCTGTTATATCAAATACGACTATTGGAAGCTGATTGTCTCTGGCAATGGCAACGGCAGCAGCATCCATCACCTTGAGGTCTCTTCTAAGTACCTCGTTGTAGCTTAACTCATGAAATCTCAGAGCATCCTTATTCATCATCGGGTCGGAATCATAAACACCATCAACCTTTGTGCCCTTGTAAAGAACACTGCAATTGGTCTGAGCAGCTCTCAATGCTGCTGCTGTGTCAGTTGATAGAAGTGGGTTACCTGTTCCCCCTGCAAAGAAAATGATATTTCCCTGAGCATACAACTCCTCTGCTCTGGCCGGGGCAAACAACTGGGCACCGGCTTCAGGTACTGGAATAGCAGAGAGCACGGCGGCTTTCCCTCCATGCTTCTCAACTGAATCCGATACTGCCAGGCAATTCATAACCGTGGCAAGCATGCCTATGTAATCAGCTCTTGTTCTGGTGAAAGCTGAAAGTTCTCTACCCCGTGCAAAATTGCCTCCACCGGTAACAACACCAAGTTGATATCCGGCAGAGGCGACTTTTACAAGAACTTCGGCAATTCTGAAGATGGTATCCCGGTGAAAACCATTTCCGGCAGGACCTGCCAGAACTTCTCCACTGAGTTTAAGAAGAACCCTGGGAGCTTTACCGGAATCACCGTCCATACTAACCGCCTATCTGAAAGCGCGCGAACCTGTTAATAACAGTGTTCTCTCCTATTTTTGCTATAAGGGCTGTAACTGCATCTGAAACTTTTCCAACCTCAGCATCGTGTACCCACTCCTGATCAAGAAGACAGATCTCACTGAAGAATTTGTCCATACGACCTTCTACGATCTTCTCTTTAATATTCTCAGGCTTGTTGGATTCCGCAAGCTGGTTGAGAAGGAATGTTTTCTCTTCTGCAACTCTTTCAGCCGGAACATCGTCACGAGAGACATAGTCTGGAGCAGCAGCAGTAATTTGCATGGCAACCTGCTTGCAGAATTCCTGGAATGCCTCAGTGCGGGCGACAAAATCGGTCTCACAGTTAACTTCTACAAGAACACCAAGTTTGCCAACTCCGTGGATATATGAGTAGACAAGACCCTCATTAGCCTGTCTGGATGCTCTTTTTGCGGCGACTTTAACACCCTGCTCGCGCAGATATTTAATTGCGGCTTCAAGATTACCTTCGGTATGATCAAGAGCTTTCTTGCAATCCATCATACCCGCACCGGATATTTTTCTAAGATCTTTTACTGTTTTTGCATCAACGGCCATCTTTATTCCTCCTTGCCCTTAACAGGAGCCTTTTTCTCTACTGGAGCTGCCTTTTCTACCTTTGCTTTTGGAGCAACTGGCTTTTCAGTCACAGCTTCAGCCTTTTTAGGAGCAGCTGGTTTTCCCGTTGCCGCTTCAGCCTTTTTAGGGGCAG
>JAOZRM010000276.1:1600-2927 GCA_029940175.1 Candidatus Sabulitectum sp.
GCAGCTGGTTTTCCCGTTGCCGCTTCAGCCTTTTTAGGGGCAGGCTTTCGCTCTTTCCTCGGCTTTGGCTTATCCTGTCCGGCTGGTGGCTCTTCAACGTCACGGCGCTTTCTTCCTTCGGCTCCAAGAAGTGCAGCATCAGCAAGAGCTCCTACGATAAGATCGATTGATTTGATTGCATCGTCATTTGCAGGAATGGGATAATCAACTTCTGTAGGATCACAGTTCGTGTCCACAAGTGCGATACATGGGATTCCAAGCTTCCTGGCTTCTTTGACAGCAATGGATTCCTTCTTAATATCAACAACGATAACAGCACCTGGAATACCCTTCATGTGCCTGATACCCATGAGGTATTTGTTGATTCTTTCCATCTCACGAGTCTTCTGAAGAATCTCGCGCTTCTTAAAGCCCTGAGGCCAGCCCTTTTTTTCCATGTCCTCAAGTTCCTGAAGACGAAGAATACTTTTATAGATAGTGTTGTAATTTGTGAGCGTACCACCAAGCCAGCGCTCTGTCATGAAAAACATTCCTGAACGCTCTGCATGCTCGCGAACACTTTCTCTACCCTGTTTCTTCGTAGCTACAAAAAGAACATCCTTGCCACCGGCAACAATGCGGCTTACAAGGTTGATAGCATCTTCGAGATTTCTCTGGGTTTTCTTGAGATCAATGATGTGGATACCATTTCTAGCCATGAAGATATAGTTCTTCATGCGAGGGTTCCATCTTTTCTCCTGGTGGCCGAAATGTACGCCAGCCTCCAGCAGGTCCTGGATTGAAGGGATCTGCATTTAGATAATTCCTTTCGGTTCTGCCTCCGATGGAAGCGGGTACCATCCCGATAGTGGGACACCAGGTACCCGCCACAAGCCATCGTGTGTTTTACAAATACGGTCTAACGCTTGGAGAACTGGAAACGTTTTCTCGCTTTTGGCTGTCCGTATTTCTTTCTTTCAACAACTCTTGGATCACGACGAAGCATACCAGCCGCTTTCAGCGGGTGTCTGTATTCTGCATTGGCTTCAACAAGTGCTCTTGCGAGACCCATTCTCACCGCTCCAGCCTGACCGGTAATTCCTCCGCCTTTAACATTAACAACAAGGTCAAATGAGGCTGCGACTTTTGTAGTCTGCAGCGGCTCAAGTGCGTGTTCCTTCTGCCTGAGCACTGGGAAATAATCACCAGGTGCCTTGTGATTGATAATTACTTTTCCAGAACCAGGTCTGAGGTAGCACCTGGCGGTAGAAGATTTTCTTCTGCCAATTCCTATGTACTGTTCCATACTGCCCCCTGACTACTTGATCTCAAGTACCCTGGGCTGCTG
>JAOZRM010000277.1 GCA_029940175.1 Candidatus Sabulitectum sp.
TGATTCTGGAATCATCTATCTCAGAACAGAGTACTCTTACCTCATTCCGGCAATTGAGAAGGCCGAAAAGAATCTTAGGGAAAAAAATCTTCTCGGAGACAATATTCTGGGCAGTGGTTTTAGCTTTCACATCAAACTCAGACTTGGAGCCGGGGCATATGTATGCGGCGAAGAAACTGCTCTTCTGGAAAGCCTTGAGGGCAAAAGCGGCATGCCCAGAAACAAGCCTCCTTATCCTGTTACAAGGGGCTATCGTAACAAGCCTACAGTAATAAACAATGTAGAAACTTTCTGTGCAGTTCCACACATCATTCTAAATGGGGCGGATTGGTACTCGGATCTTGGTGTTGGTGAATGCTCTGGAACAAAGCTGTTCAGTGTTTCAGGTGATGTTGACAGACCCGGAGTATATGAGCTTCCAATGGGGGCACCATTAAGTGACCTTCTTGAACTTGCTCAGGCGAAAGACATACAGGCGGTTCAAGTCGGTGGTGCAAGTGGAACCACTATTTCTGCGGCTGATATCCACCGCGGACTGTCTTTTAAAGATCTGCCTCCAGGTGGTTCAGTCATTGTTTTTAACAGCACCATCAGCATGATCGATGTTCTGGCTAACTTCATGGATTTTTTCGTTCACGAGTCGTGCGGACAGTGTACACCATGTCGTGAGGGGACTCAGCAACTGATGGATACAATTGAGATGATAATATCAGGAGAGATTGACAGTATCATGGATATTGAAGAGTACTTTGCTCTTGCCAGGGTCATGAAGGTAACCAGTAAGTGCGGTCTTGGCCAGACGGCGGGAAACTGTTTTGTGGATATTATCAGTAAGTTTGTGGATATTGAAGGCGGTGAATGATGACCGACATTTCCATGAGCATCAACGGAGTAAAACACATTGTGCCTTCCGGTTCCACTATTCTTGAAGCGTGTCTTAAAGCAGGAATAGATATTCCCAGACTATGCCATCACCCGAAACTTGATATTGCAGGCAACTGTCGTTTATGCGTTGTGGAAGTTGAGGGATGGAATTCACTTGCCCCTTCCTGCGTTACACCTGCCCGGGATGAAATGGTGATTTTTACCCACAGCGAATCGGTACTGGAGGCAAGGAAAGTTCTTGTTAACCTTCTGCTGGCATCACACAACTGCGATTGTCTTGTCTGTGCAGCAGCAGGTAGTTGTGAGTTGCAGGATATCGCATATGATCTGAACATTGATTCCCGTTCAAGGATGTTCAAGAACAACACTGAACGGTTTGAACTCGTGGACTGTTCTTCACCTGTGCTCAAGTATGATCCCTCTAAATGTATCATGTGCACAAGATGCATAAGGGCCTGTAGCGACATTCAGGGTAAAGGAATCATTGCTGCTCTTCACCGGGGAATGGAAATGAAAGTAGGAACAGGCGTTTCCCAGTGGAACAATTCCGCATGCGACGGATGTGGAGAGTGTATTCAGATCTGTCCAACTGGAGCATTGTCAGAGAAGGAATCACCCGGTGTAAGACATTGGAAAGCAGAAAAGACTCGAACAACCTGCTCTTACTGCGGAGTGGGATGTCAGCTGGATGTCTGGGTTCATAACAACCGGCTGGTAAAGGTAGAAGGTGCGGACATCACTCCCAACCATGGCTCCACCTGCGTAAAGGGACGGTTCGGTCACACTTTTGTGAACAGAGACGACAGACTTAAAACCCCCCTTATCAGAAGGAACGGCAGGCTGGTTGATGCCACGTGGGATGAAGCCATAGCACTGGTAGCGAAAAAAATCATCGGTATCAGGGAAAAACACGGTGCCGATGCTATTGCCGGACTGTCTTCCGCCAGGGTGACAAATGAGGAGAACTACCTGTTTCAGAAGATGATGCGGGCAGCTATTGGAACCAACAGTGTGGATCATTGTGCTAGATTGTGCCATGCCTCGACTGTTGAAGGCCTTGCGGCAGCATTTGGTTCCGGAGCCATGACCAATTCCATTGCCGAACTGGAACATGCAAAGTGTATCCTTGTTACCGGTTCCAATACCACAGAAACTCACCCTGTTATAGCCTCGGTGATCAGGCGGGCTGTTCACAGGCACGGGGCAAAACTGATTGTTATTGATCCGCGAAAGATCGACCTTGTAAGAGACGCCACTCTGTGGCTTCGGCAGAAGAACGGAACAGATGTGGCATGGTTGAATGGGATGATGAATGTAATAATTTCTGAAAACCTTCATGACACTGAATTTGTCCGGGAGAGAACAGAGGGTTTTGATGCAGTCCGCGAAGTTGTCAGGCAATTCACACCGGAGAGGGTTGAGGAGATAACAACGATCCCGGCGGAGAAAATAAGAGAAGCCGCCAGGATCTTCGCAGAGGCTGAAGTGTCTTCAATAGTTTATTCCATGGGTATTACTCAACACATAACTGGAACAGACAATGTTCTTTCAATTGCCAATCTTTCCATGTTAACTGGAAATGTTGGGAAACTTTCCAGTGGTGTTAACCCTCTTCGCGGCCAGAATAATGTTCAGGGAGCCTGTGATGTAGGCGCACTCCCTGATGTTTATCCCGGATACCAGAAAGTTTCGAACCCGGTCCACCTGCAAAAATTCGCAAAAGCCTGGGGAAGAAGTTTACCGCAGAATTGTGGACTCACTGCAATGGAGATCATTGATTCCCTGGAAAGTGGAGATGTGAAGGCTCTTATTGTCATGGGTGAGAATCCTATGGTTTCAGATCCGAACCTCAACCATTCAGGAAACGCTCTTGATGCCGCAGAGTTTCTTGTTGTGTTTGATATTTTCCTTACTGAAACTGCCCAGAGGGCAGATGTAGTGCTTCCTGCTGCTTCATTCGCAGAAAAAGATGGAACTTTCACCAATACTGAACGCAGGGTAATTCTTGTTCGGAAACTACTGGAAGCTCCA
>JAOZRM010000278.1 GCA_029940175.1 Candidatus Sabulitectum sp.
AAGTTTTATACGCTGCTATTTCAGTGATCGTTGCCACTGTGTATGGCCTGACACTAGGTGGAATAGTCCGGAAGCTGTATGCCAGGGTTCATGGCAGATTCGGTCCGCCGGTATGGCAGCCCTTTCTTGATATCATTCAGACAAGCAGTCGAAGGGTATCGGTGTCACATGGAAACATGTTCCTTCTGGGGCCGGTTTTCCGTCTTGCCGGTGGGCTGGGAACATATCTGTTCCTGCCGGTGATATTCGGCTCGGCTCTGTTTTCCAATTTTTCCATGACCGGCGATCTTCTTCTTGTGATGTACTTCGTCTTCTTCGGTCAATTGGGCATGGCTCTTGGAGCCGGTCAGGGTGGCCATCCTTACTCTCCACTGGGAATTGCCCGTGGTCTTGCCCAGATGTCTGCTTTTGAAGTTCCGTTCACTCTTGCTGTTATTGCAGTTGCAATTCAGTACAACTCACTGAACATCACTTCCATTGTTGCGGCACAGCAGGGCAGCTTCCTCAACTGGACACTTTTCACAAACCCACTGGCTGTGATCGCTGCAATGATATCCATGCTTGGAATGAACATGCATTCCCCGTTCAGCATAGTTCTGGCGCCGCAGGAGATCCCGATTGGACCACCGATTGAGATGAACAGCGGCTTCCTGAGCATTTTGCAGACAAACAGAGGTCTGTTCGCCGCTGCTAAACTGGTTCTTTTCATGAACCTGTTCTTCGGCGGAGCCACCAATCTTCTTGAAATGATTGCGAAGACATTCTTCATCTACATGTTCTCGGTGTTTGTAGGGGCTGCCTATCCACGGTTCAGACCTGAGCAGTCTTTCAGATTCTTCCTGAAATGGCCAACCATAATCGGTGTGCTGTCCATTTTCTACATTGCGTATCTTGGGGGGACATTGTGAACAAAAAACACATAGATGAAATAGAGAACCAGATGAAACTGGCCAATGAGGGTCTTCCTGAAAAGGAGCGCAGCCTCTTTGCAGATTCTCGACCTTCAAAGGTTGATCCATTCAACAAGTACTACGAAGGCTTTTTGAACTGGGCCAGATCCCGTTCCTTGTGGATGCTCGCATTCGGTACAGGGTGTGGAGCCACAGAACTTCGGCCGTTGATGACCTCCAGATTTGATATGTCCCGGTATGGAATTGCCCCGAGGCCTACACCGAGACAGGCTTCTGTTTTTGTTGTTGGCGGTTACGCTTCTATCAAGACTATCAAACGTATCGTTCGCAGTTACGAGCAGATGCAGGGCCCCAAGTACGTGATCGCTCTGGGAAGCTGCACCATTAATGGCGGAATGTACTACGACAGTTACAACACAATCAACAGGCTCGATTACTACATTCCAGTGGATGTTTACATTGCCGGTTGTATGCCTCGTCCGGAAGCACTTATCGCAGGCTTCAACAGATTGAAGGAGAAGATAAGGGCAGGTGAGTGCGAGGGAATGAACGATTATGCGAAGAAGTTCGACTGGTACAAGGAAAACCAGAAGCAGATCATCAAGGACTGGAATATGCCGGACTACAACTGGTAACAGTAGGAGTAAACATGGAAAAACTTATAAGAAAGATAAAGGGAATGATCCATCTCCGGGCATACAAAAAGCAGAGAGATGATCTTCATTTTATCACAGTGGAGAAGGCACAGCTTGAGATGATCCTTGCCCACCTGAAGAACAACGAAGGATTTACCCATCTGGCTTTCCTGCAGGCTGTGGATCTTATCGAGGATGGTAAGTTTCAGCTTACCTACATGCTCTATAATTATGGCACAGGTATTAATCTTGGGGTCAATGTTCTTATAGACAGAGACAGTGCTGAGATGAATTCCATTCACAAGTTATGGGCTCACGGGTGGCAGTATCAGAGGGAACTGCACGAGCTGTACGGTATTGATTTTCCCGGTTCTCCACGGGTTTACGAATCATTCGTTCTTGAAGGCTGGGAGGAAATGCCTCCCATGAGAAGGGATTTTGATACACTGGAGTACTCCGATAAGACCTTCTATCAGCGTCCGGGAAGATCCACAAACGATCCTGCAGAGTACATGAAAGAGAAAATGTATAAAAACTATCCACCATCTCCCGGAATCAGGAGGGATGATGAGTAATCAGTCCAGAAGTAAATACAGGGGTTATGAAGCAGACCGGTCAAAGTATCCCGAGATGGAGAACGGCAAGGCTGTTATTGATCTTGATTCACACAAGTTCACGAAGATATGGCAGGGGCCTCAGCACCCGGGTGTAACGGGAAACATGTCTGTTGAGCTTGTGGTTAACGGTGATGAGATCGTCTGGGCAAAAACACATGTTGGTTATCTTCACCGAGCTTTTGAAAAACTAATGGAAAGAAGAAAGTACATTCAGTGCTTCCCTCTTGTATGCAGGATATGTGTACCGGAGCCGGACACCAACGAGTACTGTGTATCCGCTGCCATGGAAGACCTTGCAGGAATCACTGTTCCTGAAAAAGCAGAGTGGCTTCGAACTCTGAACCTTGAGATGTCTCGAATTGCCAGTTATCTCATGTGGATCGGCGGTCAGGCAGGTTCTCTGGGGATGGGTGCCATAGGCCAGTGGACTGTGGGTATGCGCGACTTCTGGCTGGATCTTTTTGAAGAGATGACCGGAGGCAGGGTATACCATATGTACATGATTCCAGGCGGTGTCAGAAAAGACCTGCCGGATGGGTTTAAAGAACAGGCAAGGGAGCTGATAGTAAGAACCAGAAAGCTTCTTGGGGACGTTGAGAACACATTTCTTTCCAATGCAATAGTGAAATCAAGGTTGCAGGGGCTTGGGATCATAACGCCTGAGATGGTGGATGAATACGGTATTGTGGGTCCCAATGCAAGAGCCTCCGGAAAAGAATACGACATCAGATTGAATAACCCGTATGTAAAA
>JAOZRM010000099.1 GCA_029940175.1 Candidatus Sabulitectum sp.
CATCAACTTCGCCCTGGAGGTGATCCAGCATATCCTCGGTGATCATTATCACTGATACTTTTTCTTTAACCAGGAACTTGAAGGTTTTAACTGCTTCATGTTCCGACTCAGGTGTGTATGTTTCGACTCCAAGAGCCCGGAAACCCAGAACAGAGTCTGCATCACCAATGAAGGCTGTTCTGCCCTTTTCCGCCATGCTTCCTCCTATCCTCTGGGAACTCTGGCGCTAAGACGCCTGGGGTCTATACCGGCTGCTTTGCCGGCTGCTATCATTTTCAAGTGGGAAGCTTCAAGCTCCCTGCGTAGAACGTAAGCGGCAAGAGGTCCAGGACTGAACATGTTGCCGGAAGCTCTTTCCAATACATCCAGAGTCATCTGATCGCTAACTCTTTGAAATGCGAGAAACGAGCCTGATTCCAGGCCTTGATCAAGAGCTGATGCAGCTTCTTCAAAACCTGATTTTTCCCCAAGAAGCGATGTAAGTTTGTTGACTCTCACTGCTTCTGCTATGTCTGACGGGGTATGATATCCACCATCAAGCATGATTTCCTCAACAGCTGCAGGACTTAACTCGTCACCTCTGCATCTGGCTGCAGTGAGAAAGTTTCTCAGCTCAATTTTTACCGAAGGAAGGCTTCCTACCGGCTCATCAAGTTTGCCTAGATTCTCAGATTCTACTTTTGCGGCAAGCCTGTCAAGAGCTGAATCAAGTCTGGCGGCAGTGGGAGAATGGAGAGCCTGAATCTCCTCGAGGGTCTTCTGGAACTGAATAGGGAGAACACCAACAATATTGCTGTCACCCCAGACCCTTTTCAGGTCTTCCAGTGAAACCATTCCTGCCGGTTCCAGATCAACATCACCATCGCCTCCAGCGGCAAGGTTCTTCCAGAGGTATCTTGCATTCCTGACATCTCGTCTCAGGAGAATACCCTGAACAAAGTTCTTGTCATTTGAAAGTTCTGCGAGTTCCTCTTCCGCGAGGCAGACGGCACTTCTCAAAGCTCCCTCTAGTTCGTCTTCCGTCTGAAGGAGTGAACCGTACCAGGAATCTCCCAGGATCCTCAATACCTCGTCTCTATCCTCTGCGGAAATCAGCTGGTTCCAGATTCTATCCGTAAGGAGAGATTCATCCAGCCCGCTGACTCTGCCGCTTGCGTATGCGTAAGAACTGCCTGACACTATTCCTCCACCTGACCCTCCAGCGGCAAAAGCCGCGAAAGCTCCATTACCATTCCGTCATGGTTGAGCTCGGAAATCATGGAGAGTGTTGCGTTCAGACTAATATCTCCTGCGCGCATGAGTATTCCGCCGTGATCATTATGATTGTCTTCAGCCAGGACGAATTTGCGCTCATCCGTTGAAAGCTTCTTAAGGAAAGCTGAGGTTATTCTGTCTGCATCACCAGCGCAGATCACAACCTCAATAGTTCCCTGAAGATCGCATTCCCCAAGAAGAGCACCCATTAGATCAAGGTAATCGGGAGCAGAAGCAATTTTTCTCACAGAGTCTGATATAACTCGATCAACTATTTTTCTGCGGTGACTGAGAAGAGCTTTTTCCATCTCACGAATTGTGTGACTCTTCATCTGCCTGGCGTTTGCTTCTGTTCTGTTCCTGATCCTTTCAGCATCTTTGTGGTGTCTCCCCTTTATTCGAGATTTAACCACATGAAGAGCTTCCTTCTGTTCATCTCTGGCAGACTGTATTATCTCATCCGCTTCTTTTTTTGCGTCGTTCTCGATCTTCGACAGTATAGCTTGAAGTGACATAATTGCCCCTCTAGCCTATCTGACCAAGCATGAGGAAGGAAACCAGGAACCCGAGAATAGCATAGAACTCAACGAATACAGCAAGAATCAGGGCCTTGGCACTGTCGTCAGGTTGCTTGGCTGTCATCATTGCTCCACCGGCACAAACTTTTCCCTGGTGAATTCCCGACATAAGACCAGCAAGAGCAATGGGCATTCCAGCTGCAAAAATCTTCCAGCCATCCACAAGTGCCAGAGGATTATCTCCTGTAAGCAAAGCAATCTTCTGTATGAGAAGGAAGGCGATAACAAATCCGTAGATACCCTGAGTTCCAGGAAGGGCTGTGAGCAGCAGAAGTTTTCCGAATTTTTTCGGATCAACACTCATCACACCTGTGCTTGCCTGTGCGGCAATGCCAACACCTACAGCACTTCCGATTCCAGCAAGTGCACAGGCAAGGGCAACGCCCAGGTACGCAACTAAATAGTTCAATTCATTTCCTCCTTGTTTTTGTTTCTATTCCTTTTAACTATCTTTTTATTCTAATATATCTAGGTTCATAACGAAAAACCTTGAATGACACACCTGTTCCATCGTAAAACTTGCTGAAGAACTCTACAAACTGCAGTCGTGCGGTGTGTATAAAGCCACTCAGTGCGGCCGTTGCCAGATTGAACAGATGACCGGCCACAAGCACAAGTACCGTGAGTACAATTCCAACAACAGGAACATCTTTGAGCATTCCTGCAATCTCATTGATCACAGAAGCAATTATCGCGCTTGAGAGAGCAAGGGCAAAAAGTCTGGAGTAACTGAGCACGTCACCCAGGAGGTTTACAATGCCATAACAGGCATATGCTCCAAGACCGGCCTTTCCACCAATACCCTCAGCTTCTTTTCCTCCCATTACAAAGATCAGTACTGCGCCTACACCCAGCATTCCCAGAAAAACACTATCCCAGATGCTTCCAATTGTATATAGGGCTCCATCCAGCAGGTAGTGATTGAAAAGCCAGGGGAAAAGACCCACCAGAGCAAGCATCCACCCGGTTTGATCTACAATGGCAAACATTCCCTCGCCTGCACGAAGACGTTTCTGCAGGTTTGCAATGATTCCCCATGCCAGCTGTACGAGTCCGAACCCGAGGGTCAGATAGAGAAACTGCTGTGAAAGAGCGAAACCATCAGATACTCCTCTGGTGTAACCTGGAACAAGTTTGTTCAATGGCATCGCAGCATCCTGCAGCAGCCTCGGAAGGGTGTCGAATGACATTCCAAACCAGCCCCCGAGAAGAATTCCCCAGAAGATGCTGGCGAGACCGCCCTGAAACATCAGTCTGAAAAGTCTCGTATTGCCTTGATTCTTCTTTGTAAGATACCACCCGATTGCCGACCCGGCTGCAAGGGCAAGCCCGTAACCTGCGTCACCAATACAGATTCCAAAAAACACAACATAAAAAGGTGCCATAAGCGGAGTGGGATCAGGATCAGCACCTTCTGGCCTTCCGTACATATCTGTAAGCATCAGGTAGGGATCAAGAGTCGCACTCTCTGATAGGAAAACAGGAGGTACATCGTCTTCATCGGGCTCTACCAGAGAAACATCAACTTCACCAAGTTTTTCCAAACTGGCTTTCAAGCTATTTACATCCTCTTCCCTGAGCCACAAATGCAGCAAAAGAGAAGAAACACTTGCCCTGCCTGAAGTTGCTGCTTCCTGATGAAGAGTTTGAAGTCCTACAGCATCCGAGAGGGCTTTCAACTCTGGAAGTTTAGTACAAAAAATATCTGCCTCAGAGGATAGCTGATTGATTCTATTCTGGATATCACTAAAAGACTTATTAAGTTTACTGAGCTCTTCTGCCGGGGTCAGAGAATAACCAGCAAAATCTGCAGTTACAAAACCTGCTTCCGTGAGACCGGTGACAATTTCAGATTCACAGTTACTGTGCCATGTTACCAGTGCTTTGTCAGAACCCAGCTCTACCACGTGAAACAGATCGTTCTCTTTTTCGAGCTTCTCAAGGGGAAGGAATCCCTCTCTTGAAGAGATGTGCCCCGCCCTGATAGTGAATGGTCTGTCACCGGAAATTTGATCAAACCGAAGGGGGAAATCACTCCACTCCTGGATGAAATCAATCTTGCGCTGAATATCTTCAGCTTTTGATTTAAGAGTAATCAATTCATCGGAAATAGAAGCAGCCCTGAAAGCTGTTTTTTCTATTTCGCTGTTCTGAATCATTCCGGATAATTCGTCTACTGTAACTGCAGCTGCTTTCGGCTGCTTTTTTAGCGGACTGATGTCTTGAAGAAAAGGGATTATTTTTTCAAGAGAAGTTGCAAGAGAGTGAAGGGACGAACGGTCAACCCCCTCAACCGGGGAAAAAGGAGCATTATCAACTGCAGACATATCTATCAGGTGAATGCTGCCTGCCTTTTCAAGGGTAGCAAGAACATCCGTTTTTTTGGAAGCGTGGCAAAGAATTTCAGCCTTAACAACACTGTCTCTTGCCATTATCCCGTCTCGCCTTCAACGGCTGAATGGATCAGTTCCAGGGCACGGGGAGCAATTACCTCGGCTCTGGAATCAAGATCTGCTTTCCCTTTTTCAAGTATTACTTTCTGTTTCTCTTTAAGAAGCGAAAGCTCCTGATGCACCTTTTCCATTCCCTGGTCCTCGTACTTCTTCAGCTCAGAGCTGTACTCTTTTTCTATCATGGAAACCTCTGCTGGAATACCGGTTCTGATTCTCCTGGCTTCTCTAGTGGCTTCCTCCACAAGTTCTCTGGCCTTTTCTTCTGAGGAAAGAAGAGAGTTCAATCTATCGCTCATTAAAGTTAACCACCCTTCTCGTCTGAACAGCATCCTGAATAAATTCATCAAGAGCTGTGCAAGTTGTGGATATCATTCCATAAATCACTCGAAGTCCAGCTTGTAAACCATTGATCTTCTTTAGGTTCAGCTGTTCTCCACAAAAAATGAAAGTTTTCAACATCTGCATTGATATTGGTTTATAACTACTGTTTAGGTTTCGTTTCTGCTCCACTCATGCTGCAGTGCCCTTCAAAGAAAACACCCTCCTCAATTGTAAGGGATTTAGTGATAATATCTCCTTCGATGCGGGAACCATTCTGCAACTCAAGCTGTTTTTCCGCTTTGATAGTACCGTTCACGGTACCACCTATAATTGCATGGGTAACGGAAACGTTACCCTTTATTCTACCTTCATGCCCCACTGTCAATGTGCCGGCCACATTAACTTCTCCCTCCACAAATCCATCAACCCGAAGACCGCCTTTGATGTTCAAAACTCCATTAACTGTACTGCCCCCGCCAATGGTAGAATTAATAGCACTATATGAATCGTCTCTAGCCATAACACTTCCCTCTTCTACTCGGGGCTTTCCCCGGAAACACCAGCTGTCGCCAGGTTTTCAATGATTGTTCGTGTATTGCGTATTTCTTGTAATTCCAGCTCAACACCATCTAATCTGTAGTTCAACTCTCTGGCCATGGCAAGAGAATCAGCAAGCAAATTGTTCCTCTCCCTTAACTCGGCAGTTTTTGTGATTTCTGCCGTTCCCACTGAAACAATCACCACAGAACTAAGTACCGTTAGCACTACCAGCACAGCAAGAAAACGAAAAATAACCAGCTTTCTGCCGGATACTATCCATTCTCTACCTCTACGTGTAGTAGCATGCGGTATTATATTAACAGTAAAGCTTTTATCTCTATTGGCCAATCTGTCTCCCAGTTCAGTTCATAGTATTCGCTAATCTAAAACCGAACTATCTTCGGGTCAAACCTTTAGTTTTAGAGTTACAGGTTGGAAAGCATACTTCTTATTTGATTATTTTTTAATCCTGCACCGAGACAAGCCATAAGAAATAATCGAATTTTGTTTCCTGCCATATCTCCCGCCGACAAAACTCCCCTGTTTATCAAATCAACTCCACCTCCCGGATAGGCGTAAACACCCAGCACTCTGCCCTCGTAACACCTGCTGGTGATTATTACTGTTACCCCTGAGTTAATGGCCCTTTCAATGGCGTTCGCCGTGTCCGGGTGTACATTACCCCTGCCAAATGCTTCTACAATAACACCAAGGTAACCAGCTTCTCTAAGAAAATCAATTACGTCGTGACCGAATCCTGCAGCTGTTCTCACCAGACCCACCTTTTTTTCCAGAACCAGGGGACCCGGCGGCAGATTCATTCGCCATATAGGAAGACGATGATATATGACTCGATCATCATCAACAAAACCCAATGGGCCATATCCCGGAGAGTCAAAACTACTGACATTTGAGGTACATGTTTTAGTAACCCTGCCGGCGGCATGTATCTCATCATTCAGAACCACTGTCACTCCAAGATTCCGGGTCTCTGTGCAGGCCACGCGAACAGCACTTCTTATGTTACGAGGTCCATCAACGCCCAGCTCACTGCCGCTGCGCATTGCTGCAGTAAAAACCACAGGCAGAGTTCCCTCGAGGTGGATATCTGCCACAAAAGCTGTTTCCTCAAGAGTATCTGTTCCGTGAGTAACAACAACGCCATGGAATTCCCGGGAAATTTCTATGTTTCTAAGCTCTCTGGCAATATCAGCCATTATTTCCGGAGTTATGTGGGGACTGGGAAGGGAAAGAAATTTTCTTACTGAAACATCCACACCAGACAATGCATCAATGCTGCTGGTATCCATAGAGGAAGATGAGCTGATTGTCAGTCCGCCGTCCTTCTTCAACATTTCTATGGTTCCACCAGTGGAAAGAACCAGTATTTTTTTCATCATACTCCCATTCAACCTAGACGGGCAAAGATCTCAGGTACTTTTTCATTGCCGATGGTTTCCCTATATAGGGGAAGACATCTTCAACAAAGTCGTCTTTCGCGCCATGGATATCAAGCAGTCTCATGAGTTCAGCGTCAGATCCTGCCGCTTGAAGAAGCAGCTGGCTTTCTTCAAGTAACCTGAGAAGCCCTTCTCTGGCCGGATCAATGGTCCATCTAAGAATAATAGCAACGGAATCTGCATTATCACGGTACTTTCTGCGCATGTCTGCACTGATTTCCCCAGCCTCAGAAGCGGTAAGAATACCACTTCCGTATTTAACTCTTCTGAAAATTTCCTGAATTAGCTCTGTGGTTTCTGTTATTTCCAGTACTGGTTTTTCCGGCACAGAACCATTACCACTGAAAATCCATGACTCCATTAAAGCATCAGCGATCTTTGATTTCTGTGAATCTGACTGAATCTGGAGAAGCGCCTTTTCCACAGTAATGAACAATGTGGCGTAATTGCTCATGAATCGAACCTTGCTTTCAACTGTATCTTCCAACACAAGTCGTTCAAGAAGAATATCCATCAGAAGCCTGTTATCCTTCATACCGAGCATGAGAAGGTTGAGTCTTTCGGCAGAATTTCTCTTCCACAGAGGAAGCAAAAAATTGCGTTCCATTAAAATGAAACCATCTGCGGGATTAGAACAATGTTGAAAGCTTTCCTGAAGCGTGGTCAGGAAACTGATAGCGCTGCTGAAGCCTAAGAATTCCACAGCATTGGTTGCTGCGTCAGTCATTTTTTCTGCTACTTCCCAGGAGTTTTCGGAAACAAGAACTATTTCGATGGCACAGTCCAGCAACGGTGGCAGTGCCGCCTGTCTCCAGGCGTGGAAAACATCGTGTTCCATAAAGCCGTCAATAGACTCTAGATATGAGTAAAGTTCCGGGTCAATTTCTTCTCCGGACAATTCACCCTGAAATAGAACGAAAGGTGAAGATCCTCTGGAAAACTCCAACATCTCATTCATCCGGGTTCTATTCCATTCAAGGGATAGAGAGCCGGCACCAAGCATTCCTGCCCGTTCTATCTCCATGGACAGAAGACCGACAGTTTTTAGAATTGCTTCTTTTGTTTTACTTCCCGTAGGTCCCACAAGAGCAGAGATCGCACCGTACATTTTCATTCTGGATGTGTCTTCTTTTAATCGATAATTGTTCCACTCAGCTCTTTTGTGATTTGACCACTTTTCCTCAAGAATGAATGGTGGTGGGGTTTTCTGGGCAAGCCAGGCATCAAGAACGGCAACCTGATCCTGAACTCTTTCTATATCAAGCATGGTAACCAGGTATTTTGCAAAATCTTCACCTGCCGCCATTCCTCCAACGCTTCTTGAAAATTCATCAGCTATCTCGAATAGAAAGTCAGGAAGAACAGATGCCTCTCTACTGAACAGGGAAATGGAACAAGGCAGAATTGATCCGAAGAAAGTCTGAGCTGTTCCACCGGGGTTAACTATTCCAGATGGGCTTGATGTGTCTGATTCTCCCTGCATAAGTTTGGCTGCAAGCTGTCTCATAACATCCGCATTTACAAAATCGAGAGTGGCTGGGTTGTCAACGAATGCTCTTAGAATATTGCCTACACCATCTACAATGAAGTGCGTAAACAAGGAATCCCCTTGCTCTTCCCATACTGCCAACCGACTGAATCTGTCACATATTGTCTGAATTCCAGATATCAACTGCTCTGTTTTGTCTCCCTCAAAACCAGGAATTGAAAGAAGATCCTTCATGGCCAGATCAACAGCTTCAATTCTTCCTCCTGCTCTGATAACTTTCTTAAGAACCATTCGTTCTGTTTCGCGGAGTTTCTCAATGGCCTCTGAGGAGTTGTATCCAGTCACGCCAAATGCCAGACATTCTCTGAATACCGGGTCGTTAGGATGAACCTCCTGAAGCAGTCTTGCCACAATATTTTCCAGGAAACGATCTCTTTTTGATACTTTTACAATCTGGGAAACATACTCCGTGACAGCCTTTTCTACCTCTGGATTGAAAGACACAAGGGCTTCAACCCAGAAAGGTGCAAGGCTGGTCAATATTTTGGTCCGATAAACAGGAGAAAGAACAGCAAGCAGTTGCCCGGTTGAAACAATCCTTGTCAGGTATTCCTTTTTGTTCTCTTCATCTGATGATCTGATCAGTATTGAACAGGCAGCCAGAATGCACCCTACAGAGATATCACTGTGAAGAATCGCATTGTCCATTTGAATGAGAGCCCACCGGGCAAGTACATTATCCATCTCTGTTAATGCTCTATGAAATGCCCTTAAAGATGCTCTGTCGGTAGCAGTGCAGATAGGTATAATCTTGAAAACAATACTGGAAAAACGAATAATATTTGACGGTGATAGTCTGCTTTTCTTTTCGATGGCTTCTGCGATTCCCACAAGAAAACCTATTGCTTCAGCAGTTATCTCTTTTCCGGCAACTTTAAGCAACCGAATTATTCTTGCAAGAGAAACTCCTCCAGGAATACTATCTAGAAAAGTTACGATCAAGTATCCCATCTCTGACTGGTCCGTTCCACTTATTCCGTGTGAGACTGATTCAATTGCCAGATCCGCTTCAAGAAGGGTGTCAATACATGGTCCAAGGTCTGGATGCAGTGAAAAACTCTTCTGGATATCGCTCTTTTCAGAAGAATCGAAAATGGTCATGGCTTTGTGAACTCGTTCCGCGGAAAGAAGCTTATCAAACCCGACAATTTCCTCAATACCACGAAGAAGCCCCGCAAGAAATCTGAAAGACCCAACAGGAGCATGTATGTCACGCAATTTACTCTGTACAATACTTCCTCTACGTGAAATCAACTTCCATAACTGATCTAAGTTTTCCTGGTCAAGAAGCCAGCCGGCTTCCAGAGTAAAATCGAGAAGATTAACTCTCTCTGCTCTTTCTAGAAAAGAGTTTTCCGTTTTTTTAAAAAATTTATCCAAGGCAGAGAGAACACCTGTTCCACCGGAAGATATTCGAATGCACACATACGCAAACCACTCTGGGAACTGTTCGGCCACTTTCAGCGATATCTCTGTTTTAAACGGATCTTGTTTCACCGGAGTCATAAGCAAACGAAACCAGCATGCAAGAAGGTCTCTCTGATCTATATTGAAATCTACCGACCTATGAAGTTCCACCAGCTTGAAAAAGCCGGAAACAGAGGAAGACATGCTCTCTTTCGGCAACTTATGACAGACCGTAAACCAGTTTTCAGCAAGCTTTTCATCGATGTCACAGGTAACATTCAGAAGTGATAATACATCGTAAAGTTTCTCTGCATCCTTCCTGTTCATTACAGATACCAGAGAAGCAAGAACTGGTGCAGAAAAACCAAGGATCGACGAAATTTCCAGCCGTTGAATTGAAGCGGTCAACTTGGGTACAACCTGAATTTCTACTGAATTCAGATCTGGAAAATCCGGCGTTTTCACCAATGGCGGAGACAACAAAACCATACTGTTCTTCTGATCTCTCAGCCAGGTTTTTATCTGCCTGTCAAGTTTCTCCCTGGACGACATCAGCTCTCTTCCTCTGAGGTTCCTTCCTCTGTTTCTGTCTCTTCGTAATTCAGCAGTTCTGCAGGAAGCAGTGCAACATCAGAAACAGTATCCTTATCGAGAAGATTCATTAGTCGTACACCCTTTGTGGCTCTTCCAATCATTCTCACATCGTCGCCCTTGAATCTGATAACCATTCCAGACAAGGTGACTAGAAGAATCTCATCACCAGAAGATGGGGCTGAAATGGTAACGACATGTCCGTTTCTTTCGTCCGTGATGATGTTGATCACTCCACTGCCCGCGCGGTGGGTCTCTCTATATTCAGAAACAGGGGTTCTTTTACCATAGCCGTTTTTTGTCACCGACATAAGAACATCGTCATTGGAAACCGCAACAAGACCGACAATTCTGTCGTTGACCTTTAACCGCATGCCGGAAACACCCATTGTGTCTCTGCCCTGGACACGAATTTCTCTTTCGGGGAATTTTATTGCCCTCCCGAGAGATGTAGCAAGGATCACACTGGAATTGCCATGGGTCATCACGGCCTGAACAAGCTCCGAGTTTTCCACAAGTTTGATGGCCTTTATACCGTTTTTTCTAGGGTGACTGTACATATCAAGCGAGCTCTTCTTTACTCGCCCATCACTTGTTGCCATGATAATGAATCTATCGCCAGAGAAATCCTTAACACAAACTCTGGCCACAGGGCGCTCGTCTGGAAGCAGCTGAAGCAGGTTAATTATTGCCTTACCTCGACTGTTTCTTCCTGCCTCCGGGATTTTCCAGACCTTAAGCCAGTGACATCTTCCAAGGTTGGTAAAGAAGAGTATGTAGGCGTGATTGGTGGAAGTGAACACCTGCTCAAGGAAATCCTCGTCACGGGTGGTCACGCCGGTTTTC
>JAOZRM010000100.1 GCA_029940175.1 Candidatus Sabulitectum sp.
ATGAGATCGCCGATCTTTCTCCTGTTTACCGTGGCATTCATCACAGCAGAATTCAAGAAATTGGTTTGCAGTGGCCCTGTCCCCATAATGATCATCCAGGCACGGAGTACCTCCACAAGGGTGAATTCAAACGTGGAAAGGGAAAGTTTCACCCTGTAGATTTTATTCCACCTGCGGAATCACCAGACTCAGAGTATCCCTTCATTCTGTCCACAGGCAGGGTGCTCTTTCACTATCACACTGGAAGCATGACAAGAAGAGTAGGTGCGCTTAATGAATTTGTCAGTGGCGCGTACGCGGAGATACATCCGGGGGATGTCCAGCGACTGGGGCTTGTGGATGGTGGACCGGTTAGGATCAGAACGAGAAGAGGCCAGATAGAAACCACGGTCAAATCTACAGAAATGGTTGCCAGAGGCTCAGTGTTTGTTCCTTTCCATTTTGCCGAAGCTGCGGCAAACATCCTTACAAATGATGCCCTTGACCCGAAAGCAAAAATACCGGAACTGAAGGTGGCTGCATGCCAGGTTACACGGATAGACTGAAGGTTACCACTGTTAATGGGGAAAATGTCGGGGAACAGCTTGATACCCTGGTTAACCAGACAGCTTTCGTACTGGAATTAAACGGTGATATTGTTGTTTCCTCTGTGTGCTCTCCGGGGGATATTCCCAGTCTTGCTTACGGATACATGATAACACAGGGCTATCTTGCATGGGATGAAGAACCTGTACCCCTGGAGAAGAAGGGAAATACTGTTTTTGTTAAAATGAAGCGAACAGAAATTCCTGAACTATCTCCTGTGTTGTCTGATTACACTACTGATCCCAGGGCAGTTTTCAGTCAGACCTCAGAGTTTGCCGGAACTGGAGCAGTGTTTAAAGAAACAGGAGCATCTCACTCGGCTGCCATAAGTACCAGTGATTCTATTTTGTGTTTTATGGAGGATGTCAGTCGTTCTGCAGCAATGGAAAAGGTGATTGGTGAAGCATACCTGAAGGGTCTTGAGGTTGATCATTCAATGATCATACTCTCTTCCAGGATTCCGGTCGATTTTGTGAGAAAAGCAGCCAGGGCTGGTCTTTCTTTAATCTCTGCAGTTTCGGCACCTACAGCGCAAGCTGTAAATGAAGCTCAGCGGCTGGGGATATGTCTCTGTGGCTTTGTTCGGGGGAAAAGAATGAATGTGTACTCCAGCAAATGGAGGTTGGGACTGTGATTCACAACGAAACCTCTCTACTTATTCTTGCTGGAGGAAAATCCAGTCGTATGGGTTCACCCAAGCACCTGCTGCCTGCTTCCAGTGGAACAGTGCTGGACCACATCATCAACCGGCTGGGCAGTCTCTTCGACCAGGTTCTTGTGGCAGGCCGGTGTCTTGAGATGACAAGAACAGATGCAAGTATTGTGGAAGATGTCAGACTGCAGAGAAGTCCGCTCGTCGGGATATTGTCCGGTCTCCTGAAGTCCCGTAATCCTGATGTATTTGTAATTGGATGTGATATGCCATTCGTAAGGAAAGAGCTGATTCATCGTTTGATTTACGGAATCAGCACTTCCAGTGATATTGTTATTCCTGTGGTAAGGGGCTATTATGAACCGCTTTGTGCTGTTTACAATAAGTCCGTTTCCAGCAGTATCAAACAATATCTGGATTCTGGAGGAAGCAAGGTAACTGGTTTTTTCGAGGCAGTGAATGTAACAGAAGTAGTGGAATCTGAGATCAAAATGTTTGATCCAAACCTGGAATCATTCATTAATCTTAATACACCACGCGATTACGAAAACTCTTGTCTTTCTCCAGGCTGACTTTTGTGTATGCTTCTGAGAAGGGAGAAAATTGTGCTGGACAAGATTAGAATTCTTCTTATTGACGATGATCCCGATTTCATTCAGGCGAACAGTATCATCCTTGATGCCGGTGGATTTGAGGTTCTTACCGCTTCATCCAGAGCAGAGGGTCTTGCAAAGGTTGCTGATGAAGGACCGGATGTTGTTGTTCTTGATTTAGTGATTGATAAAGCAGATGAGGGTTTCAGTGTTGCCAGGAAGATCCGTGATGTGATCAAAAGTGATGCTGCTATTATTGTGCTCTCATCCATTGAGGAGAAAACCGGTTATTCATTCAAACCGGAAGAGCATCCTGACTATTTTCAGGTAGACAGGTTCCTCGAAAAACCCGTTTCTCCCAACGCTCTTGTTCAGATCGTCAATGAGGTAGTAATGAAGGGAGAGTGGTAATGTCACGAGATCCGCTGGAGATCGTTGAAGCAGGATTCAGTGAGTTTGGAAACCACAGAGAAAGTATCATGCAGATTCTTACCCTGGTGAATGATGAGCTCAGCTTTGTTCCAGCAGAAGCAATCGAGGCGATCGCGGAAGGTATGAAGATCAGTTCAGCGGAGGTCTATAGTGTTGTAAGCTTTTACAGTTTCTTCAGCTCCCGCCCTCGAGGAAGGAATATTGTTCGACTTTGCAGCACCATCAGTTGTGCCATGGCCGGCCAGGGAGAGATTCTCGGGGCACTTACGGAAGAGTTTGGCATAGGACCATTTGAAACAACACAGGATCATCGTATTACCATTGAGACTACCCCGTGTATAGGTCTTTGCGATCAGGCTCCCGCAATGCTTGTGAATGGTGAACCTTGTACTCAACTCACTCCGGAGAAAGCTTGTGAAATAGTACGTAATCTGAATTGAATGTGCTCTTCTGCGATAAAGAGAGGAAAATCTCATGAATATGATATCATTGTTTTGTGTTCTATCTCTCATTCTTACAGAGCCTGAAGTTATATGGTCTTCAGTTACAAGCGGTGGTGTTTACTGTTCCATCGATATGGGTGATCTTGACGGGGACGGGATCTCAGATGTGGCCTGCGGCGTTAATTTCTATGATGATGAACCGACGCTCTGGGCGGTTTCCGGGGTGGATGGATCAACAATATGGACCAGTAGTTCACACAATGGTATTTACTCCAATGAAGGATTCAAGTGGTTTCCGGACGCAAATGGAGATGGAAAACGTGACATACTTATGGCAACCCCTGGAGGATATGCTGCCCCCGGGCGTTCCCTCTATCTGATATCCGGAGTGGATGGCTCAACCATATGGGAATGGGCTGCATGCGAAGTCATGCCATCGTACACTGGATGGGGGTATGCCTGCGCAATTCTCCCGGATGTAAATAGTGATGGAATTTCTGAAAGTGTAGGTGGATTTGGAACATCAGGATCATCCAACTCCGGGCTTGTTGTCTGCATTGACGGGGCTTCCGGGGATAGTCTATGGACAGCATGGCAGCCCGATGCTGCAGAGGCAGTTGAAGTATTTACTGATGTGAATGCTGACGGTATTGATGATGTTCTTCTCGCCATTGGAGGAAATGGCTATGCTGATGAAACTGCAAGACTGATTGATGGGGCTACCGGTGCTGTGGTTTGGCAGAAAGACCCGGGCGGTGATTGTATGTCTATAGCGGTGATAGACAGGTCTGATACATGGCCTCTAGCTGTGTTCTGCACCTTCAACGGTCTGGTTGAATGCTATGACGGCGGCGGATCAACAATCTGGAGTTATGCGGGATCAGGTACATATTTAGATGTTAACGGCGGCCCTGATGTTAATGGAGATGGTATTGGTGATGTTGCCCTGGCTGCTGATGACAGCGGTGTAATGTGTCTTTCCGGCTCCGACGGCACTGTTCTCTGGAGTTATCCCAGTGGAGCAAATACATGGTCAGTTGTCTGGGTTGATTCAGTGGTCATCCAGGGGGAGCCTTTGCCCTGTATTGCTGCAGGATCTGTAAATGGAAGATCGGTGAGTCTTCTCAATGCCCTTACAGGAGAGCTTGTATGGGCAATGCCTTTTACAGAGAGAGTTTACAATGTCTCCACTGTTGATCTCGATCTTAATCTTGATTTTCCTTCTCCTGTGGTTATTGCTGGTCTTCAGGATCAACAAGCCCTTCCGAATCACGCATGGGCACTTGCCAGTTCCACAGAGACCGGTATTAACATTGTGTCACCCATGAATTTAATCAGTTTGGTGAATCCATCACAGGGAGCTGTTTCCTTCGCAGTACCAGGCGAGAGTTCCGTATATGTTCAGTGCTTTGATCTTTCCGGACGGATCGCTTTTCAGGGACTTTACACCGGCAGTCAATCTGTTTCCAGTGCTTCCATGATGCCGGGAGTATATATTATCAGAGCACAGCGAGATTCAGACACAGAGATTCTTAAAGTAACCATATTATAAAGGGGAGGGCTTTGCGCCCCCCCCCTTAAAAGGAAAATTTATCTTTAGAACCTGTCCAGAGGGCTGAGAACCCGGAGGTGTGTACGGTTCTTTGCAAGCTTAAGATATGGAGTGATCATTGATGGTGTTGATATTCCGAGAAGTTTTTGCACCATCTTTCTGTCTACACCGTCTTCAAGAAGGTGTACGGCAAAACTGTGTCTGAGCCATCCAAGAGTTGCTTTCTTATCGATTCCGGCTTCAACCAGAGCATCGGTGAAGGCGCGCTGTATTGTTCTTGCCGAGACAAAGCTTGTTCTTCCACGGCCAGGGAAAACGTATGGGGAAGGATCAGTTCTCAGGTCGAGATACTGAGCCAGGATTCTTGCAGTGGTTTTTGCCAGGATAGTGTCTCTGAGGAAGCCACCTTCAGGACTGTACACATGTATGATGTTGTTGTCAAAGTCTACGTGTTCACGGCGAATAATGGCAGTTTCACTAACTCTGAGTCCGCTTGAGTAAATGAACATGAGAGAAAGACGATATTTCAGGTCATGAACATGCTGAAAAACTTCTGCAATTTCATCCCGGGTGAATACACCATGAAGGGGGACCTTCTTTGCAATTACACCAGGACCCGGAAGAGGATTATCCTTTTTAAGAACCTGGGAATAGAGATACCTGATGGCACTCTGAGCCTGATTGATGTAGGAAAGGGATTTTCCTTCACTTACGAGTTCTTCGAGATAGTCTCGAAGGTCGTTCTTACTGAGATCTCCAGTTTTATCTCCAAAATGATTAACCAGACGGCGAAGATGAGAAACATAACTGTTTGCCGTTTTCGGGCTCCTGCCGGATATTTCCAGCTGCTTTCTGGTCGCTTCAACAAAATTCATTCGATGACCCCTTTCAGTTTATACATTTGCCCTGCTCTTAACATAGCGTACAATAAAGTGCCAATCTATTATTGTCAAGCGCTATTGGCTATTGTGAATGAATAAAAAAGGTGTTATTCTTTTAAGACCATTTGTAAGTGAATTCAGTCATATTCAGGAGGTTGATGATTGAATAGAAACAGTGACTTCAACGGTAAGGCAAGACTGTACGCCCCTTTCATATTTGCATTCTTAGTATTTTTCGTCGTTCTTGGCGCAGAATACTTGATGATTGGAAACCTGATAGAAGATAGTATTATACAGGAGATAAGCAGGTATCATGGATTAATGAGTCAGATAAAGGATGCTACAGGCAGGTATGGGGCTGATGCAGACAGCTCAATAACAGGTGATTCTCCCGAGATAGCAATCCTTTCCGAAGCATTGGGTCTCAATAATTACTTCGTGCAGATAATACATGAACCAGAAGAATATACGGCCTATCTTCAGCACAGATCTGATCACGGACTTTCTCTCCGCCCCATGTCGTATAGCAACACAATTATAGAAACATCTATTGGTAAAACCGGAAATGGTGAAACTGTAGTTCTGGAAGCCCATGAATATCAAAACGAGATAATAAAAAATCTAGAAATAGTTTCATATGGGTTATTACTAAGCGCATTTGTGATGTTAATATTTGCGATGGTTCCAGGAGCACTTCTCATTGAGTCTCTTGCCAGGAGATCAAAAATGATGAATTCTCTGGCCCCTGCTCTTTCAACAAACTGTAATGATGTTCTTCATGCCGGGCTGGTGAACTCTACAGGCGTCGCTTTTATTATCGCATCCCCTCATGGGGCTATAATCGCAGCCAGTGATTCCTGTGTTAAGTTGCTTGAGATCGGAGATGGTTTAAAGGGTTTGTCCATGGCGTCCATTGTTTCACTACCCGATGCAGTGAGAAGGAAGATGCCTTCTGATTATCATGGAATCCACAAGGAAAACATTTCCATTTATGGAATGACTGGATCACCCAGGGATTGTCTTCTTGAAGTTCATCCATTCAAATCAGGTGAAAAGATCATTTCCGTGCTGTTCTTGTTCATTACAAGTAGCATGTCATTTGAAGCGGGAGATGTTGAACCGGGGATTACGGATATTTCTGCCGACAACGTAAGCAGCAGAGCAAGGATCCACCTGGTTAAGACTCTGATTCACGGTATGAACAATTACTTATCCGGGATCATCGGGTTGGTTGCAATTGAACTTGACAGATCAAGTTCTCCCATTACTATCAGTAGCCTTGAAGCCGTTCTTGAGTCAGTGGAGAAAGTTACCGGGCTTTGTAATGATCTTCAAAATACTGTGGTTGGCGGCAACGAAAGAAGACTCAGGGATCTATTTCTTGAAATAAACCTGATTGTTGAAGTTCTCAGAAAAATACTTCCGGGAAGAGTTGAAATTGAGGTTACTGGAATGTGTAACAAGAGCATTAGAGCAGGGAGAGAGCTTCTAAGAGAATTCTTTTACGGTCTTGCCTTGAATTCCGTTGATATGATGAATGGTGAAGGCAGAATAAGGATAGATGTTTCAGAGAGAATTCCACTATCCGGCAATGTTATCGAAACAATTCCGCCCGGCAATAAAATCTGTATTCGGTATTCTGACGGATTCATTATGCCGGTGGCTCTCAGAGATGTATTATCAAACAGGAATTACTCTCTGGCAGATGTTGAAAGACAATACGGTTCCTCTATTGGAAATGCCTACAAGGCTCTTACGGAGCTTACAGGAAGAATTGTGTTTGAGAGGGGCTCTGGAGAAACAATTCTTTGTATTCTTCTTGATGGATTTGATAAGGAGAAAGCGGTATCAATTACATCTGGACTGCCAAGAGAAGAGACGGATGCTGCAGGTCTTTCGATTCTTGTAGCAGATGCTGTGGAAATTGTGTTGCATTCCACATCAGAGTATCTGGAGCAGAACGGCATGAACGTCACAAGAGCAAGGGATGGTGACCGTGTGATGGATCTTCTTCATAACAAGAGCTTTGATGCGGTTGTTCTTGATCTTAACATGCCGGGAGCTCCAACTCAGGGAATCGTGCGATTCTGCCAGACAAGCAGACCTGATATGGCAATAGTGATATCTTCAGGATTTGATGCACCTCATGGAATTGCGGAGCTGATAAGTTCACCTTCCACCGACTATCTTCATAAGCCGCACAGACCCAAAGCTCTTCTGAACTTGATACATTCACTGCGGAGAAAATTGAAGGAGGGAAGCTGACATGAGTGTTGCTGATTATGCATTCAGACTGCTGGCCGCTTTTGTTTTAGGTGGAATTGTCGGCATGGAAAGACAGATCCATGGAAGACCCGCCGGACTTAGAACACATATACTGGTCTGTCTTGGTGCAGCAGTTGCAATTATCGCCGGGATTCAAGCAGAGCAGGCTTTTCCTGACTTGAGCATAGATACAGGTCGCATCATAGCCGGTATCATCACTGGAATCGGTTTTCTTGGTGCAGGTACAATTGTGCGATATCGCGAAGGAGTGGGAGGTCTGACCACAGCAGCCTGTATCTGGTTTGTTGCTATGATAGGTATTCTGTGCGGATTTGCTTTTTATTACCAGGCTGCAATTGCGTCTGTTGCAGCACTTCTTGTTCTTCTTGTGCTGGATCACCTTGAGGATAAGATGCCCTCAGCCAGCTACTGGATGCTGACAATAAAGTCATGTGACAGATCTTTCAATTCACTAAGAACCCAGTGTGAGAAAATTCTCCAGACCAGAGGTATTCATGTAAAGAGTTCTACCTTCAGTGTCTCCGACAACAGAACCGAGCTCAACTTCGTACTCAGAACTAGAAAAAGAAGAACTGATTACGATGTTATTGAAACAATTAAAAACCTTGGTGGAGTCGAGAATGTAAGATGGACACACAGAGCAGCGGAATGGTAAAGATAGGAGTTGTTCTGGGTGGCGGGGGCGCTAGAGGATACGCCCATTTTGGAGCGCTGTTTGCTCTTGAAAGAAGTGGGATTCCCATTCACTGTGTTGCCGGTGCAAGCATTGGAGCAGCAGTGGGGGCTTTGTGGGCTACTTATCAGCATGTTCAGTGCTACAAGGCTTTAACAAAACTTGACAAGGCCGAAGTCCGGGATTTTCTTGATCCGGAGTTACCCATGATCACCGGATTTTTGCAGGGACAGAAGCTCTTTGATGTTCTTGAAAGCTGGTTCAAAGGTTACAGAATAGAGAACCTGACAAGGCAGTTCTGTGCCAACGCTGTTACTCTGAATACCGGCAAGGAGGTAACTTTTCATTCCGGAAATCTGTCAAATGTGATCAGAGCAAGCGTTTCTGTTCCAGTTATTCTTGCTCCCTGGAGAATTGGAGACTCCACTTACGTGGATGGAGGCGTTGTTAATCCACTTCCAGTGAGGCAGTGCCGGGAAATGGGTGCAGATGTGGTGATCGCAGTGAATCTTCTTGGAGTAGTACCCGTTGTGAAAGCGAATTCTCTGGATTCTCTGGAAACCGAAAAACTTGCTCAGAAATTGCATCTCCCAGAGCAGTTCGTGGAGGTTGTGGCAGATATTCCCCTTATTCACAGACTGAGGAATCCCCGGGTTCCTGAAACAGCATTTGCAGCAGTTCTGATTTCGCAGAAGGCTCTTGTGGATGCTAATCTTAGAGAATGGAATCCTGACTACCTGATCCAACCTGATCTGAGCAAGTACACTGGAGCCGAATTCCACAGTGTTCAGGAGATAAGCGACATTGGCCTTAAAGCCGTAGAGGAGGCCATACCTGCCATCATTCGTGATTTGAAAATACAACCGTAGCCTTTCGGTTTCACTTGAAAATGAACATAATCGCCCTTTGGGAAAACTCTTTTGAACCGGAACAATTTTGGAGGGGCGATGGCACTGTTCTCCAGTAATCTTAGAAAAATGCAGAATGAGCTGACTAACAGTAGCGTGGACTGGGAAAAACTTGTTTCTCTCTCCTCCGGCAGATACGACCTTTCAGGAAAAAATTCCGCAGAAGGCAGACATCTGATTGTTGCCATGATCAAGAAGGCAGCCGAGTCATGCGGTGATGGCAGATCGATTGCTCAGATCATCAGGAACCTTACCTCCAAGGGAGGAGATTTTAACAGATCCATGAATCCAGCCGGATCAACGCCTCTTCACCTTGCATCAGGACTTACAGACAGTACACTGCTGAAATCGCTGTTGCAGGCTGGAATCCAGCCGGTATCCACAACCCTATCCGGTGCCACAGCCCTTCACGCAGCAGTTACAGCAGGTCATGTTGAAAATGTTAAACTGCTTCTTGCCGCCGGAGCTGATCCAGGTGCGGAGGATGCTACAAGCAATGCTCCACTCCATTTTTCTGTGCAACTTCAGGAACCACTTGAGATTGTTAAAATACTTCTTGCCGCCGGTGCAAAGGCATATCACAGGAATGCCCAGCAGAAAACATCTGTTGATATAGCTCTTGAAAAAGGGCAGGCCGCCAGTGTGGAGCTTCTTAGGGAGAGTCTCCGCAACCTGAGAAGAAACAGCAACAGAAAATGGAAGTGTGTGAAGTGCAATAACCCCATAGAACGTCCACCGAAGAGAAAAGTCGAGTGGTACATCTCTCTTGATATGTGGGATCATCTGCAGTTCACATGTGGAGAGTGCGGTACAGTTTCACCTGCCACAGTGCTTGACGGTGAAATTTAACCAGTACTTCAATAGAATCCAGGTCATCTGGTCATCCTCCACGGATACAAAAAGAAGTTCACTGAAATAGCTGCATCAGCATGATCGGTTATTGTGAGGTATTCCCAAAGTTCGAATTCGTTTTGGGGTGCCAAAGGAAATCATCGAACTTTCATTAAGATCCGAAAACAAATACAACGAAGTTTCTGACGGCTTTTATGTTTACTTAAAATTATGGCATGGTCAGTAGCAATATGCATTTGGATAGAATTGCGCTGATTCCCATGTTGATGAGTGCAGGGAAAACCAGAATCACTATTAATTGACCTCGGGTCTGCTTTGCTCACTATAGGGGATTACAAGTTTTTCACTCATTTCAGGATCTCTTTCGCTGTAATGGCCTCCTGATGGACCATAAGCAATTGCAATCAGGTCAGAATCATCTGAAAGACAGGTCAGGAGGTAAATGTATTTGACAAAATAAGTTCCATAAATTGAATCATCCGTGAAACAAATCTGCACGTCTTCAATGCCATCGTGATTTACATCCCCCCGTTCAACCAATTCAATGCAGTAGTACCAGGATTCAGTTTCAAAGACGATTTTGCCTTCTGATATCTCGGTTGGTCTCAATCCCATGTCGGAAAAGTAGCGCATACCGGGACTCCTTGCAGGCCCGAGGGAATTCCGGAATGTGGTCAGGTCCAGTCTGTCAACAATGAACTCCTCAATTTCCTCTAAAGGCATATATGATACTGTTTCATAATCCAATGCAGCAGAATTGCTCGCTAAAAGCACAGAGAGAATTAAGAACACGCTGAACCTGGTTCTCTCGGCAATTCTTCCCGTGTCACCATTTAACTTGTTATCAATTTCATTGCGATTCATTTTCCTGTCTCCTGTCTCCTGTCTCGGATATTTTATGATAGCCTTTGTCTATTCCGATATAAGTATACTGAAAGCATAATTGCGTAGAATACCGAGCTGAGAACCTGCGTGCTATTTCTTTACAGCCCAGCGAAGTTTTGCGCTGGAAGAACGGGGATTGTCGTATTGCTCCTGAAAAGAAGGGCGAATGGGGCGGCGTACGCATTCAGAGTAGA
>JAOZRM010000101.1:0-4180 GCA_029940175.1 Candidatus Sabulitectum sp.
GAGTGAACTGGAAAGTCAACTGACTGTGATTCAGAAGCGCAGGACAGAGATTGCGGAAAAGGTAGACCCGAAACATTTGAAGATGTATGAGAAATCCAGGATTGCCGGGCACAGAGAGTTCGTGACAGGAGTCAAGAACGGATCCTGCGGAGGCTGTCTTACAAAGATACCTCCACAAAAGGCCGGGGAAATAAAGGGTGGAAGAACCTACACCTGTCCTCTCTGCGGCAGTTATGTTGTCTGGACTTCTGACAGTTCTTTTTAGATATACACAATAGGTATTCGGCCGGGTGGACGGTCGCGGGATCTTATGAAGATCTCGAGGAAAGTCCGGGCTCCACAGGGCAGGACGCAGGGGAAATCCCTGGTGCAGTAATGCAGGGACAGTGCCACAGAAACGATACCTGATCCGGTTTTCCGGTTTCAAGGGTGAAAAGCAGGCAAACCCCGTCCGGTGCAAGACCAAATAGGAAGAGCAGTCCTCTCGGGGACTGAAGGGCGGCTCGTCTTTCCTGTTCTTCGGGTTGGTCGCTGGAGGCGTTCGGTAACGAGCGCCCAAGATGGATGGCCGTCACTGTTTCTAACAGTACAGGACCCGGCTTACAGCCCGACCGGATGCCTTATGGAGAGTGAATTGAAATACAGATGGTTACCAAGACCAGAGATGCATGGCGAAGGCTGCTCAGACAGCGAATTGCAGGGATTCCCCACTTCCGTGGAGTCGCTTATAAGAAGGCGCGGGTTCGGCTCTTCTTTCATTCAGTCGGATTACACTGAATTATCTCCCTGGAATGATCTGCCAGGAGCAGATAAAGCTTCCAGAATTCTTGAGAATGCTATCAGAGAGAACCAATTGATCCTTGTTCACGGTGATTTTGATGCCGATGGCATCACAGCTACAGTCACAGCTATCCGTGTGATCCGGGCACTGGGAGGAAAAGCTGAATTCCATGTACCATGCCGTTTCAAAGAAGGATACGGCCTGGGGCAAACCGCTGTTCAGAAGAGTATCGATATTGGTGCAGGAGTACTTGTTACGGTGGATTGTGGCATTACTTCAACAGAGGAAGTCACAGCCCTCAAGAAAGCCGGTATAAAGGTGGTGATTACAGATCACCACAAACCCTTGCAGATTCTTCCGGAAGCTGACGCCCTGGTGGACCCTGAGCTTACAGAGGAAAGTAATGCGTCCTGGAGATATCTGTCTGGTGCCGGAGTAATTCACTTTGTGCTTCGTGGACTGGCAGAGAAACTGGGTTTTGGAGACATTCCCGAACTTGAGCCGGATCTTGTTTCCATTGGAACGGTTTGTGATATGGTTAACCTTACCGGCGATAACAGGATTCTGGTCAAAAGGGGGCTTGAGGTTCTCAGATCAAATCCTTCTCCGGGGATCCAGGCCTTGATGCGAGCTTCCGGAGTCAAGAATTTCGAGATCACAGCCCGGGATCTCGGCTTTGGCCTGGGGCCCATAATCAACTCTTCCGGAAGAATAACGCATGCTGATCATGCAGTGAATCTGCTCCTGGAGACCGACCCCCGACTGGCAGAGGAAATGGCCTCGTCCCTTGCGAAGGTTAATAAAGAGAGAAGAAACCTCGATTCCACAGTGTTTTTGCAGGCTGGTGAATTGCTGAAGAAAAATGAAGCCTATGTTGCAGTGGCAGCGTCTGATGTATGGCACCCGGGAGTCATCGGGATATCTGCTTCCAGGCTTGGCAGGCAGCTGAACCGGCCGGTGATCCTTATTGCATGGGATGGGGAAAACGGACGAGGCAGTGCCCGGGGAGTCCAGGGGATGCCTGTTTATCCCATTCTTGCAAGAGCAATGAAGGAAGGTTTACTTCAGAGATTTGGCGGACATGACCAGGCTGCCGGGCTTTCGATCAGTAAGAGCATGTACCATGAATTCAAAGCATTTGTTGAGGCTTATGCAAGGTCTTTGTACAGAGAAGTATCCAGTCCATTTTTGTACATTGATGGAGGGCTGGCTCCTGAGAATTGCGACATCGGAATTCTTCAAGCTCTGGAAAAACTGGGTCCATTTGGAGAGGGTAATCCTGAACCGATCTGGATCATCCGGGGTGTTTACCCTGTGTCATTCCGATCGGTTGGTAAAGACAATGAGCATCTGCAGGTGTCCTTTCAGTATGAAACAGGTGTTTTAAGAGGCATTGGTTTTGGTATGGGACACAGAACATCCGAACTGAATCGCCTGCTTGATATAGCATTTACCCTTTCTGTAGATTCCTGGCGGGGAGGAGATTCGGTGCAGCTTATAATAAAAGACATAAAACCTGCGGCACGGAGACTCAATTGAGTCTGTCTGAGCGTGTAATTGCCGTTTTCAAACAAGGTGATGCAGCATCAGCTATTCCTGATTATACCGTCCGCAGCCAGCAGGTTGATATGGCAGTCTCGGTGGCGGACCTTGTTGAACTGGAAGGAATATCCGTACTTGAAGCGGGAACAGGTGTGGGGAAAAGTTTTGCTTACCTTATTCCTGCAGTACTTTCCGGACAGGCCTGCGTAATTGCTACGGCAACTCTCACACTTCAGGATCAGCTTATAAGCAAGGATATTCCCATGGTAGGAAAAATCCTTGGGAAAACCATTGATGCTGCTGTTCTCAAAGGCAGGTCCAATTATCTCTGTCTGAGAAAATGGTTAGAGTGGGGCACCTCAGTAGCTCCTGAGTTAATAGAATGGGCAGAAACCGGTAACGGAGATCTGTCACAGCTTCATATCAGACTTGACAGTGACAGAAGAAGGAAGATTGCAGGAGATGGTCTGGATTGTCTGGGCAGCAAATGCTCAGAAATGCATCACTGCTTTTATTACACCGCCAGAAACAAAGCAAGAAAGGCTCGTATTCTTGTGGTTAATCATCACCTACTCCTCTGCGGTCTCGATTCCGGTGATCTGATTCCGGATGCATGGTTTCTTGTTGTTGATGAGGCTCACAACCTGGACAAGGCCGCTTCATCCAGCCTGGGGTATTCCCTCTCCGAACCGATGTTGAATACAGTGTTTGATTCGATAATTCTCAGCGGTCGTACTACGGAGAACAAAACCCTTCTTCTTAACAAGACCCGTCTTCTCGCTGCAAAAATTTCCGATCTCTCGGTGTTTGCAGGAAAGGATGGTGAAGTAGAACTTGGTGATGTTCTGCCCAGTCTGCAGATCATCGCAGATGAAGCTTCTTCATTTCGCAAGGAGATCATTGGTGAAGAGGATCTTGCAGGAGCATCGCAGACTCTTTCCAGTCTTGAGCATTCCATTCTTTCTCTAACTCAGGTTGATGGGGCTAACTGGTGCTGCTACACAGAGAAGAACAGAAAACACCCTGTATTGAACTGCGTACCCATTCATCCCGGATCATTGCTTAGAGATACCCTCTACAGCAATTTTCCTGCGGTACTTCTCACCAGTGCCACTCTGGCAACAGGGAAGTCATTCTCATATTCCGACACCAGACTTGGTGTACCTACCCAGGCGGACAGGCAGATATTTCCCAGCCCCTTCGATTATCAAAAGCAGTCTGTGCTCGTTCTTCCAGATGATCTTCCCGGGCAGAATGATCATCTGCTCATAGCAGAATATGCCTGGAAGGTCGCCCGTGAATCTGCCTCTATTCTGGGCGGTCGAACCATGATCCTGTTTACCAGTTACCGAAACATGGAGCTCTGTCATGACATTGCCAAAGGGAACCCTCTTGAAGGGATCACTCTTCTTGTTCAGGGAAAGATGAACCGATCTTCCATTCTGGAAAGATTCAGAGAGGACCCCAGAGCTGTGATCCTTGGTACCGCAAGTTTCTGGGAGGGAGTGGATCTGCCTGGAAAGTTACTTCATTCACTGATCATTGACAGAATCCCCTTCCCCAGCCCGGGACATCCTCTAACCAGGGCTAGAATGACTGCAATAGAGGAGCAGGGCAGAAGCAGTTTTTCCGGGCTTATGCTTCCGGAAGCTGCTATTAGGCTTAAGCAGGGGGTTGGGCGACTTATTCGTTCCGGTTCAGATACCGGAGCTGTTTTCATACTTGACCAGAGGATGAGAACAGCAGGTTATGCCAGGGTGTTACTGGGGTCCATGCCTGCTTTCAGACCGGAAAGCCTTCGCGGAGCAATACGGTTTCTCATGGAACAAGCCGTTGATTCCTGAAGTATTACTGGTG
>JAOZRM010000101.1:4190-5856 GCA_029940175.1 Candidatus Sabulitectum sp.
AGGAGGATATCATGGTTATCATCCCTGGAACTGACATGTACCTTGGACTTAGCGGAGTTGAGAGAAACCGGGATCCACTACCTGAGAATGTTGTTTTTCTCAACCAGATCCACAGCAGTCGAATCGTTGTAAGTCCTGCCGGTGGTGAGGACGCTGATGGTATGGTCATGTCCAGAGGTTCCGGATATCCCGCCCTGAGAGTTGCAGATTGCCTTCCTGTGTTTGCTCTCTGGGATGATTACATTGGAGCAGCCCATGCAGGCTGGCGCGGACTTTCTAAAGGGATCATGGAAAATCTTCTGCAAGCTGTGGATCAGCCTCTGAGATGGCTCATTCTTGGCCCCTGTATCTGCAGCAGGTGTTATGCCGTGGGAGACCTGGTCAGCCGGGCTGTTGCGTCAGGCGATCCCACTGGTTTGCTGGAGCATCCTGAGGGCAGGATCGACCTGAGAGGAAGTGCGGTCAGAAGAGCCAGGAAAGTGTCGGGAGAAAAATTTCAGTTGATAAACATAGATGAGTGTACATTGGAATCTGCAGGTCTATACAGCTATAGAGGTAACGAAACCGCAGAGAGGAATTTTCTCTGGCTTGCAGAAATTGAACGGGGTGAACATATTCGGCAGCTCAATAGTGAGGTAGAGTGCGTTTCCCCTGAGAGGAGAAAGAATTGAAGAAGATTACTGTTTTACTTTCAGCTCTGTTTATGCTGGCTTGTTCTACAGCCCTTGCAGGAAGTTCGGCCGATGCAACATCTGTAGGCATTATTCCATTCGGATACAGTGATGATGATTCCCGCTGGATCAGCGGAAAGCTTAGTGATTTCCTCATGGATAATCTTGATTCCAGCGAAGATTTTTCACTTATCAGTGAAAGTGATCTTGATGATGCTTTTGAAGATATAGGTTTTGACCCGGATCAGTTTCAATACGGTGTCCCACCTGAGATGATTGTAGAAGCCGGAACTGGAATGGGTGCAGATCTGATTGTTTTCGGATTTGTTGTTCCAGGCGGCTCGGAGCAGTACCAGGTTCTGTGGAATATTGTTGTTGTATCAAGTGCAAACACTATTTCCCCTGCACCGTCAATGGTTCAGAAAAACACTGACCCGGTGAAGGAACTTGCAGAGACAATTACTTCTGAGATCAACAGCCAGGTTGGAGCCAGGGCCGATGAGTCCTTGAACATGGCCAGGTATCACAGTGCAAACAGCTCGTGGGACGGAGCAATTACATCATACCTTCAGGTACTGGAAGTAAACCCTGAGCATATTGATGCTATGAATGAACTTGCGGTTATTTACATGAAGAGTGATGTGGATTCAGTGGCAAGAGCCGAGGTTATGTTCAATTTGATTCTCAGTATTGAACCCGGCAATTCTTCCGCACTGAGCGGTCTTGGAAAAGTTGCACTGAATAGTGGAAGTTATGAGACCGCCAAAGAGTATTTTGATCAGGCAATTCAGGCTGATCCGGACAACACGTCGGCTTATTCAGGACTTGCAAGCGCTTACACAGCCCTTGGAATGACTGACCAGGCCATAGCAAGCTTTGAGTCTGCTCTTGAAGCTAACCCGCAGAACCTTCAGGCAAGGTATGCCCTTGGTCTTCTCTACGCGGAACTGGGTAATTATACCGAAGCTATACCGCATATTGAATCAATTCTTGAA
>JAOZRM010000101.1:5866-9562 GCA_029940175.1 Candidatus Sabulitectum sp.
CCAATCTTCGTCTTAAACTGGCTTCAGCATACGCTGAAATTGGCGATTACGGTTCGGCTGCAGATAATTCAATTATTGTGTTGCAGGAGACTCCGGATGATACTGATCTTGCCCTTTTTGTTGCTCAGTATGAAGCAAAGGCGGGAAGAACCACCGATGCAGTGAACAGACTGAATGACATCATAGCTTCAAGTGGCAGCAGGCAGGCCTACCTGATGCTTGCAACAGTCTACAGAGACAGCGGCCAGCGCAGCTCTATGCAGACAGTTTTCAACAGACTTCACAGCGCTTATCCCGGTGATCCTGTTGCAAACTACATGGTGGGTGCATTCTACTATCAGAGTGGTAGCTCAAAGTCAAGGGTCAGTGAGCTTGTTTCAGCAAATGTAGCCACATGGCAGAGTGCTATAAGCGAACTTAATTCAGCAATATCTTTCCTTAATCAGGTAACAGGATATAGAGCAGGTCAGGCACAGAACATGGTTGCTGCAGCTCAGAATGCTATCAGCCTTTGTGAAGAAAAAATTGACAGGGTGAACCGCTATTCGCAGTGATTCATTCTGGCTGAACCAATACACACAGACGGAGGGGCGCTTACAGGCGTCCCTTTGCCTGAATAGCAGAAAGTAGAAAGGTATTTAAGTGGAAGGTAGATTTCTTGACAGGGTAGTCATTTCCGTACGAGCCGGAAAAGGTGGAGACGGTATAGTGGCATTCCGAAGAGAGGCTTATGTGCCCAAGGGAGGCCCCAGCGGTGGAGACGGGGGCCGGGGAGGACATGTCTGGCTTGAAGTCAACCGGAAGCTCACTACTTTGGTGGATTTTACCAACGGTTCCATTTTTCGTGCAGAGAAGGGTGTTCCCGGCGGGAAGAATGATATGACCGGAGCCAGAGGAAAGGACCTTACTCTGTTCATCCCTCCCGGTACAGAAGTTTTTAATTTTGATACTGGTGCACTCCTGGCAGATATGACAGAACCGGGGCAGCGGATGCTTGTTGCAAGAGGCGGAGAACACGGCCTTGGTAATGCCAATTTTGCCACTCCGGAGAGAAGAACACCAAGGATATGTACAAAGGGAAAACCCGGTGAAGAATTAAAGCTCCGGTTTGAACTGAAGCTCATGGCAGACGCAGGGCTGGTGGGGTTCCCAAATGCAGGGAAGTCTACTCTCGTCTCCAGGATAAGCGCAGCCAGACCAAAAGTAGCAGGGTATCCCTTTACTACACTCAGCCCTTCTCTTGGAGTGGTAAAGTTCACTGACGGATTTAGTTACGTTGTTGCTGATCTGCCTGGTCTTATCGAGGGAGCAAGCAAAGGAGTGGGGCTGGGGCTCCGATTCCTCCGTCATGCTGAGCGGAACAGAATCCTGGTATTTGTACTTTCCCCGGATATGGAGGTTACTCCTGAAGAGCAGCTGTCCACATTGAGAAATGAACTGCTTGAGTATGGCACAGATCTGAAGAGCATCAGTGCCATGGCAATTCTCTCAAAGTGCGACACAATAACGGAAGAACAGGAAGAACAGCTTCTTGCCACTCTTCCGAGGGGCACAATGCCCCTGAGCTCTGCAACAGGAAAGGGGGTTCAGGAATTTCTGAGAAGACTCGGGAAACTGATCCTCAGAGAGAGACGGGCAGACTCGGATCACTCTTAAAACTGGCTCTCCATGGGAAAGTCTCCAGAAGCGAACTCCGCAGATTATTATCTGCTGCAACACCGGAAAATGTAGCAGACCTGATTCCTGACCTGCCCATCTCCAAAGCCCTTGCCATCTGCGAAAAACTGGGAATCAAAGCAGTTTTCTTTGGGGGAAAGGGTTACCCGCCAAATCTGATCAATATTCCTGATCCCCCTGCAATTCTTTTTTACAGGGGGAAATCGGTACCGTGCGATCTTCCGCTTACCGTGGCGGTGATAGGTTCAAGAAGATGCTCTCTCTACGGCAGGAAAACCGCACGTAATATTTCCATGAAATTGAGTCAAGCCGGTGTTTGTGTGGTTAGCGGCCTGGCCAGGGGGATCGATGGCGAGGCTCATCGAGGTGCCCTGGACGGAGGCGCGCCAACTGCTGCAGTTCTTGGAGGTGGTCTTGATATCATGTATCCGCCGGAACACACCTCTCTTGCTGAAAGAGTCGCAGAACACGGATGCCTGATATCCGAGTACCCGCCGGGATCCAAACCGGCAAAATACACATTCCCTGAGCGGAACAGAATTATCAGCGGTCTTTCCAGTGCGGTTGTTGTTGTTGAGGCCGGTGAGAGAAGCGGTACAATGATTACTGTGGGCACAGCACTTGATCAGGGCAGGGATGTCTATGCAGTCCCTGGAGACATAGACAGATCTTCCACCCGTGGGTCAAACAGGCTCCTGCGGGATGGTGCAGGAATAGTTTTGTCACCACGGGAGCTTATAACAGAACTTGGTCTGAGCCCGGATACCCTTTCTCCCTCATCCACTTCTTCTGATCCCATACTGGAAGCTTTGCTGAAAAAGCAATCCACACCGGAGCAACTTTCTTTCCTGCTTCATGAGACTGCTCACACTATCAACAGCAGGCTTCTTGAGCTTGAATTACAGGGCCTTGTTATCCGAAGACCGGGAGGGATATATGCCGGAGTGTGAAGACTCCTTCACTGCGATGTCGGTGATGCTTCACACATATGCGCACTATAGGCGTGATTACCTGATATAAATGCAACATGAATTGTGGCATCCTTTTTGCATATGAAGTGTGTATGAAAAACACAAGCAAGAACAAGAACGAGAACAACCGGGGCGCAGCACTCATGATAGCCTTGCTGGCTGCACTGATTGTTATGATGGCCGCAACACTGCTTATCAGTCTCACCAGAAGAATGGTTGATTCCCATATCAACAGGATGAATAACGCACAGATCACCTTGTCTGAAGCCAGCGCAGCCGATGGACTTGCATTTCTGATCTCTCAAAGAGGTCCCGGCATTGCAGGGGAGCCTCTTCATTTTGATCTCGCAGGTGTTTCCACAGAGTTTACCCATCTTTCAACTGGTACAGCCGGGATTAGAACAGGTTTTTATCCTGTGGATAACGTGGAAAGGGCTTTGTTTGTCGCTGCAGGTGACCGTCTTATTTCCGCCACAAGAATTGATGAATCTTCAGTTCTTATCACTTTTTTCAGCGGAGATACCTTCCAGTCTACCGCTGAATTCGTTATTGAGACCGATCTTCTTCCTGCAGCTGGAACACCATTCACCTTTCACGGTGAAGATGGAGCAGTCATTGTTTTCGAGGGAAGCGGTAAATCGCTTATCTGTGTAGTTACATCCAGTGGTGTGCAGATCCAGACACTGATAAGCTCATCTGTTCTATCGTCTCGCTCCATGCTCGCAGCCGGTGAAGCTTCTGACGGAACTCCACTTTTGATCATTACCGGTGGTTCAAATCATGGCATTCTGTACAACTGCCAGTCCGGTGAACCGCAGCACATAACTTCTCCAACTGGAACGTGCCCTGTTTTTCTTGCAGACGGTTCTATCTTTGGCTCTACTTCCCATTCTTCTTCTTCTTCTTCTTCTTCATTCGGTGTTATGCAGGTGGTGGATGTTTTTGACGGAGATTTTAACAATGACGGCATGCCGGATATGGCTTTTACTACCCGATTTTCTCTTTCTGTGTTTTCCTTTTCTGCAATTGTTAATTTTGTGTCTTCGAT
>JAOZRM010000101.1:9572-10933 GCA_029940175.1 Candidatus Sabulitectum sp.
CATTTATCATGAACTTAAAGATCTGGCTCATGAAGGTTTGATGCTAAATAGCATAGGGGTAACCTTGCACAAACTTGGTCATTATGAGGAAGCACTTGATCGTCTTCGGAAAGCTGTTGAGCTGAATCACAACGCTAAAGAACATCTGCTGGAGGGGCATGGGCTTGCAGCTACTGGAGATATCTATCGTGCCAGTCCCGGTGGATCTTTAACTTCATGGGGAACCGTTGGAGGCAGAATCGGTCTCTGCGGTGAGTGGAATACGCCCTTCGGAGGCTCAAAGTGGTTGCGGCTTGGATATGATGGATTTACAGAATTTACACCAGAAATGGTTTATGAACTGGGCTGGCAGGGAAGATTCCAGGGGGTGGGAAACACCCTTACAGGCATTATTGACGGCACTGCTGTTGTGGCCTCGTCATCGGGATACATTCTGGAACTGCTCAGCGGCAGTATTTTCTCCGGTGACGCTGATGGTGGTGAAACCGATTTTTTCAGTGTAACAGAAAATGGAGTGGATGCCTGCTTCAATCCTGTGAATGGTGATGGGGTACAACTGTCTTTTTCTGCCGTTAACCAGTTTCTGGGAAATAGAACCGTTGGAGAAACCCATGTGTTTTCAGTGTATGAGTCTGATGGCAGGATGCGAGTTTTTCACACTATTGAGGGGCTGGATCAATGAGAAACGGCTTTACACTGGTTGAACTTGTTGTAGCTTCTGTGATCATACTAGTTGTTCTCACAGCCCTTTCCGTTGCTTTGATCTCTTTTATCCGGGGAGGGAAAAGCCTTGAGCTTCAAGAGGGAGCACTGACCCTGGCCCGGGTTGAAGTTGCCGAGGTCGAGCGTCTGGAAGAGGTTCCCCTGCCCGGCAGAACAGAGAGGTCCGATACGCTGTGGGGTCATCCATACACAATAGAAACCACAGTTGCTTTACACGAAGACAATGCCATGGATGTATTTGTGGCAGTATCATCCGGAGACTCGATAACAATTGAATTAGCAAGAAGATTTTATACAGACAGAAATAGAAACTTAAACTGAAACACACACAGGCAGGAGTTGTTATGAGCATTCTGAGACCGCAAAGAAGGGTGGGGAAAGGATTTACCCTGATAGAGGTTGTTATAGCATCGATCATACTGGCAATCGTTGTTACAGGAATCGCCGCCTTTTTCATGCACATCATAAGGTTATCCGATCGAATGGATGATCGCGGCCAAGCAATCGAGATATGCAGGGAAGGAATTGAAATTCTCCGAACTCAAGACATTCTATCCTGGAGCGACGGCTGGCAGTCTCCTTCCGTAACTACTGGTATTTTCACCAGATCTGTTTGGATAGATACTCCATACGCTCAG
>JAOZRM010000102.1 GCA_029940175.1 Candidatus Sabulitectum sp.
CCGACCGTTCCGAAAGTATCTCCGTGATAAGCCCCGGAAAGAGAGATGATGTTTTTCTTTTCAGCTCTGCCAAGATTCCACCAGTACTGAATAGCGATCCGCAGTGCTGCTTCAACGCCGCTTGCCCCGTCAGAGGCATAATAAACACGGTTCAAATTGCCTGGAGACACATCAGTCAGCTTTTCAGACAGCTCAATCACCCCAGTGTGTGACATTCCACCGGTAATGCTGTGCTGCAGTCTAACTGCTTGCTGTACAACAGAGTTTACAATATGAGGGTGGCTGTGACCAAGGTTAACGCACCACCATGAACTTATGCCGTCAAGGTATTCTCTGCCTGTAACATCAGTAAGCTTTACACCAGTAGCGCTTGCTATTACCGGAAAGTCTGTCTGCTCAAATTCAACGATATTTGTGTATGGATGCCAAAGGTGTTCAAGATCAGTTTCCCGGTAGTTCATCAGAGAGAATTCCTTTCAATTTTTCACAGATGGAAACAAAAGACCGGTGGGGAAAAGAGTCGGATGAGAATGGGATCTTGCCCAGTATCTTAACTCCACCGTATTCCCTGATCGCCTTGATGTTGCTGGAACTTATCAGGCTTGAAGGGGGAGTTGTATGATTGACAATGACACCTGCAACCTCAAGCCCTGCATTCCGTAAGGCTGAGAGAGAAAGCAGTGTGTGGTTTATTGTTCCCAGCTTGTTGGAAGAAACCAGAACAACAGGCCATCCAAGTTCAACCATCAGGTCAAGCATCGTTTTCCCGTTGCCCAGAGGAACAAGAATTCCACCTGCACCCTCTGCAACCACACAATCAAAACCAGATTGAAGATCGTGCAGACCAGACACCATCCCGGAAAGAGAGATCGAAGTGTCAGCAAGCTCGGCAGCCAGATGAGGAGAGCATACAGGAGCAAAGCGAAGGGGGCAGAGTTTCTGCAAAACAGAGTCGGGGAATGACAGCGAAGCAGTTCTTAAAGAGAACTCAAGGTCTTCGGCAATATCGTTAACGCAACCTGTCTGTACGGGCTTTGCAGGCACAGTATTAATTCCACTATTTACAAAACCGCTTACAATTCCAGCAGTTACAACCGTTTTGCCGGCATCGGTATCTGTTCCAGTGATGAACAATGATCTCACAAGTTCCCTCCAGACGCAACTACAAAATGTACTTTGTAAGTTGCCGGAACTGCTCCCGAATCATCACCGTAATTACAGCTGTAGTAATTTAAGGCTTTTCTAAGAACCCCCGGTGAAACAACGGATGCCTTCCGGTGACCTGAGAGAGATGCACCGATACCTCGAACTGCCCGTAAACTTTCAACGGGTGATTTGTAGAATACTGTAAAATCACAGGAGAATGAGTTTTCGATACTGAATCCCGCTTGCTGAAACAAGCCATCCCATTCAGCTCCTGATGTGTAGTTAAGAGAATTCCAGGTTCCCTCGGTTTCAACAAAGCTTTGCTCCAGCTCACCAAGCATGCCTCTTACCGGAATGGCATGAACAGTGAAACCTTCGGGATTAAGCAAAGAAGAAAGTCGATTTATAAATGAGGCAGGATCACGAAGCCACTGCAGTGCACAACTGGAAAGAACAAGATCGTATCTTGAATCAAGGTCTATTTTCTCAAAATCAAGCACATTGTGCAACACCAGCTCTGAAGAAGGGATTTTACCCCGGCAGAATCTTACCATTTCAGCAGCCCCGTCAGTGAATTCCTTGTACGCCCTGGGAAACAGCGAATTCAACCCTGCGGAAAGAATCCCTGTTCCACAACCCAGTTCAAGCAGGCTATCAGGTTTTAACCTGCTTACAACATCAAGAAGTTTTGATGCGATCAGTCTTTGGTGTTCAGCGTATGTGTCATATGAACCGGCTGCATTAGAGAATTGTGACAGCACAATCTCTGTTTCAGGGATCAATACGCTCTGCAATCTTCTCCTCCTAAACAAAGTATCAATTCTTCTCAATTTCTCTCCGGTTGCAACCGGAGAAGAAACTAAACCTGTTGAAAAGAGCATTCAATATGCCGGGAAAATGAACCCTGAAAAGTAGATTGTCAACCATTGGAGGCCAATAGGTTTACAATGCTCTTGATCTCAATTAGTGAGTAATGGAAATCGGAACCAGCTTACTCCTGTCAGTCCGAGAATGGCGATGAACCTTCTACAGATTGCCGCTCTGGCAGGAAGCGCATCTTTACTTAAGAAACAGAAGTCTTCAGGACAAGGCACAATCACATTTATAGCTTTGCCTGTGTCTGCTATTTACGCGAGGAACTTGCTTTGATATAATACCAAAGAAGTTGGTTATATAACCAAGTAAGGTGGTGATTGAGTATATGCTTCTTGAGTCTATTCTTGTTTCTGAAGATGCTGAGAGAGTACTTGTATTTATTGCAGCAAGAAAAAAGGGATACGCAAGTGAAATTGCCGAGTTTTATCAGCGACATATTTACGGTATTCAGAAGCAGCTTGAGAAGTTTGAAAATGGGGGAGTGTTCTTTAGCAGTAAAGTTGGCAGAACCAGGTTGTACGAATTCAATCCGAGATATCCTTTGATGGGTGAGTTAATACTCCTTATTAAAAAGGCGATTCAGTTTCTGCCCGAGGAGGAAAAGCAGCGCTTACTGGTTTTCAGAGGAAGGCCGAGACGTAAAGGAAAACCGCTATGAAATCAATTTCAGAAATGAATCGACTTGAGTTAGCTTCTTTTGTATCCACAAAGCTGCAAGAGAGTGGAATTTCAGTTGTGTTAAGTGGTGGCTCCTGTGTTTCCATTTACAGTGAGGACAAGTACGTTTCAATGGATCTTGATTTCATTGAAACCGGACTTTCATCCAGAACAGAAGTTACCATGTGTATGGAAAGTCTTGGTTTCGTGGTGGATCACCGTTATTTCAGACATCCGGAGGCAGAGCTTCTTGTTGAGTTTCCTGCAGGTCCCCTTGGAATTGGGAATCAACCTATTACTCAATTCAATGAAATCTCTACGACAGTAGGGGTGCTTCGACTACTCACACCCACAGATTGTGTTAAAGACAGACTTGCCTGGTTTTATCATACAGGCGATACTGAGTGCCTTGAACAGGCTTATATGGTTGTTCGAAAACATGTTATCGATCTTGATGAGATTGCCCGCTGGTCTGCCGGGGAGAGTAAGGCGGAGGAGTTCGAGAAATTAAAGGAATCCTTGATCTCTGCCCACTGTGACTGATCTGATTAATTAAAGACTTTTCAACCTCACAGCTTGCCAGAATATCGGTTCGATTGTGTCCACTACGGGGTACAGTGATTTTATGTCATCTGGATCATTTCTTCCCATAGAGTTCGGTTCAATCAGGAAGGAGCTTCTTGAATAAAATTGAAGAATTCTATTTGAACTATCTTGGGGTAAATGCTCATGAACTTGCTTCCGGAGCGAGGTGTTCTCATCAGACCTAAGGGGGAAACCGGAATCTGAGTTGACCTGTAATGTGCATGATCTAATCGTTTCAGTCTTTAATAAGACTCTCATTCACTCCGTTAATCCTGATATGATTACAGGATACCGTCCACTTGCACCAAGACATGTATCGGATCACCTTGTCGAGTTGGTTGATGATGCTTTCTTCAAAATCTGCAAATACAGATACTACTGGATATCAGAATGGTTCAGATACTCCACTGATAAGTCCCATGCTGTATCGCAAGATGTTACGGTGCTCACCAGCGATCATCGGGAGATGATTGAGGCGAGAAAACAGGTAAGAAGAGGCAGTCTGTTCAGAGATCGAGTCTGGGAGAAAACCTATTCCCCCCTGCTGCTTGAAGGCAGGCTTATGGCAGTGATCAGGGATAATAAGATCGTGTCTTACAGTTCTGTCACATACCTGCCTTTTGGTGCTGCCAATATCGCTGTGTGGACTGACAAGGAATACAGGAAAATGGGATATGGGGCAAACTGTGTTATGCAGGCGGTGAACTGGTGTGAAGATAATAACAGAATACCCATATACCTGGTTTCATCATCGAATGTTGCCTCGATAAGATTAGCTGAAAAACTTGGTTTCAACAGAGTCGCCAGTGAAATACGAACTACTGTTAGCACTTCCGTGAACAGGTGAATCCTGTTCTAAACACTATCATAAGAAAAGTTAGTATGCAAAAACAAAAGTGAATGTATTGATCTGTAGCTAGTTAGGGCTGAAAGGTAATTCTGATGAAAACAGAGCTTGTATTTGGTAATGTATCCTGATTCTCAGGGATCAATACGTTCTGCAAGTTCTTTCACCGCCTCTGTAATGACATTAGCGTGTGTGATCGGCAGCAGATGATTACCACCGGGTGCAGGATCCGAGCATGCAAGTATACCCTTGATGACAATTGACTTTCTTATGCTTGCTGTAGTGGCCTCTCCCTGGAAGTCGCTTGACAATTATCTTACTTAAAATGATTATTGCATTATAGGAGGAGAATCATGTACAGCATGTTATCGCTCTTGATTCTGTTGCTTTTAGCATATGCGTTATCCGCAGATTCATTAACCCAGACAGACTGGTCCGGCGGAGGCGGTGTGCATGGCCCGGTGAACTCCTGGGACAGCACTTTCTATCAATCCACTTCGATGAATTTCAATGCCATTGGTGTTCTGCAGTCTGGAATCCTGCCGGAACTGATTGAACACATTCCTGATATAAACACAGGAGCCGGCATGAAACATGTTTTGTGGGGAGACATTGACCTTGACGGTGACATTGACCTGCTTGAAGTTACCGCAGGCGATAGCATTTTCTGGCATGAGCATCCATCTGTTCCCGGTGAGTGGCCGTCCCACTTCTCTGCATCTCCAGGAAGTGTGATATCCGTTGACCTTATTGAATTTGATTCAGGTACGCCAGCATGGGTAGTTGACTACAACTACAACGGAACTGCGATTGTAGCCTTGTATTACCTGTCAGGCGGCTACGTCATCGGTTCACTTGGAGACGCTGACTACATTACTGGTGTTACATCAGGGGATATCGATGGGGATGGCTCTTCCGATATTATTGGTTGGCAATGGGGTTATGATGAGATTTGGGTCTGGTGGTCATGCCATCCTGATTCCGCAGAACTCCTGTTCATGCCTCACACTCCCATCAGTGTATTTGTATTCGACGGCGACGGCGACGGTGATTTAGACATGGCGGTGAACAAGTCCTGGTATCCGGAAACTGTTGTTTACTGGAATGACGGCGACTGGGTGCCGACAATAGTTACAGATCTCTTTTATGCAAGCGGGATTGATGCCGGAGACATTGATGGAGATGACTATTGTGAACTGACCGCCGTGGCAAGCAGCACTCAAATGCTGTATAAGAATGTTGGAGGCTGGGAAGGAGAAGTTCTTACAAGCGGGTCCAATTTGTGTGCCTTTATCGATCTGGACAATGATGGTGATATGGATGTTTCAGGGTTTGGAGGTACCAGCTTTCATCTCTTCTACAACTGCGACCAGAGTGGCAACCTGTTCTATGCTGACTACAATACTGGATTCACAGGCGACCAGCTGGATTGTGAAGATATGAACCTTGACGGTCAGGAAGATTTAATACTTACCAATGCTGGCACAGGTCAGATAAGGTGGTATGAACATTGTTCTATCTATCAGCAAATCAGTTCACTGGAATCCAGTATTCTTAACCTTGATTCAGATCCAGGCTGGGGGTACCTGGATTGGAATGCGGTAACACCTGAAGGAACCTCTGTATCATTTCTCGTTCGGGCATCTGATGATTATTCCGATATGGGGACCTGGTCGGATACTCTATATGCTCCTTGCAGTTTGCAGGAAATTCTGTCAGAGAATGAAAACTACTTCCAGTATAAGGCTGTTCTTGCAACATCTAATCCCGATACCACACCTACTTTGATGGATGTTACTGTAACTTGGGATCCCATGGGTATTGAGGATCAGTTCAACACTGCCCTACTTCCCTTTTTATCCAATCCAGTTTCTGGAACTGTGCAAATCAGGTTCATTCTTGGGGATGCAGCTCCGGTTGAAATATGCATCTTTGATTTAACCGGGCGCATGGTCAATACTGTTCTCAAGGAGGCGGTACCTGCTGGAAATCATTCGGTTTATCTTGACCTGCAGACACCTGGTATCTACTTCTGCAGGATGACCTCAGCAGATTTTACTTTTACGAGAAGCTATGTGGTCATAAACTAGATTCAGCTCTTTCAAAAGTATCCTCTCAGGGGTGCCAAAGTAAACAATTACTTTATTTCAGGAATCAATACGTTCTGCAAGTTCTTTCACCGCTTCTGTAATGACATCAGCATGTGTGATCGGCAGCAGATGATTACCACCGGATACAGGAACAAGTGAAGTGCACATGAAAAGTAATTCTTCAAAAATATGCATCGAGCATTCAAATGGTATAATGGCGTCGGAGGTTCCGTGAATCAGAGTAGCAGGCAGTGATCTGGCTGGTTTCACAACCTTGTTGAACATCATTTTCAGCCCATTGAGCAGTTCTTCATCAGTAAACGAAGAAGACTGTTTCATTAGCTCGGGCAGTTCATCTCTTCCTGCACCGCACTCGCGGAAGAAGGATCTCAAATAGCCAGCTCTGCTTCGTGACAGCATTGAAGATATTTCATAGAAAGATGAAGGAGCAACACCAGGTCTGCCGGAAGCAGAAGCAATACAGCTCATTGAAGAGATCAGCAGTAATCCCTTAACTTCAGGAAAATTCAGCATATCAAGGGCCAGTTGCCCACCCAGTGACCATCCAACCACAATACAAGGGGAAGGTAGACTAACAGAGCCTGCAAGAACTTCATTCCATTCCAGATAATGAACTGGAAATCCGGTATCTCCCATGTTCTTCCATATTGCACTGGTAGTTGCCCAGCCGCTGATGAAAACTACTTCCATTTCAGCTTCTTCATGGCAGAGATCGCCATATCAATGTTCTTGCGGGAATGCCCAAGTGTTAAAGAAAAACGCAGTCGTGCAGCCCCCTCGGGAACAGTGGGAGGTCTGATGGCAATAGCAAGAATTCCTGCTTCTTCAAGATACTCTGCAAAGGAAACAGCACTTGAGTTCTCTCCTGCAACCACAGGAATGATCTGCGAGGCAGACCTGCAGGTATCAAAACCCATCTCAATTAACCTGTTTCTGAAGAACGCAGCATTTTCCAGAAGAACCCTGCCCATATCAGCTGAAGAATCAATTACTTCCAGTGCCCCCAGTGCTGCTCCAATTGAAGCTGGAGGCAGACCGGTTGTGTAGATAAAACTTCTGGACTTGTTTACAAAGAAAGATCGCAAGCTGGCAGAGCAGGATGCAAAACCACCGTAACCACCCAGCGCCTTGCTTAAAGTTCCGGTGATCACATCAGGCCGGACTGCAAGACTTCTGCATACACCGCCACCGGATCCAAAAACCCCAATAGCATGAGCTTCGTCAACAACAAGCAGACAGTTCTCGGCAATCGCCAGTTCATGGATGTCCAGTAGTGGAGCTATGTCTCCGTCCATGCTGAATACTGAATCAGTTACAATTATCTTTTTCCCCGTAGCGCCGGAAGACCTGACAAGATCTGCAAGGTGCTTTACATCGCAGTGCCTGTATCGCCGCACTTCTGCTCGTGATGTTATTGCTCCGTCAACAAGACTTGCATGGTTCAGTCGGTCAGAGAATATCACATCATCGCGATCGGCAAGAGCTGTTAGCACTCCCAGGTTTGTTAGAAAGCCACTGCCAAATATCAGAGCACTTTCCATTCCGGTAAGTTCTGCAAGTTTACGCTCCAGCTCCTGGTGCAAAGATAGATTTCCAGTCATAAGCCTGGACCCGCCTGCACCTGCTCCCCAGTTCCTTACAGCCTTGATTGCTCTTTCCTTCACCAGTGGGTGCGATGACAGGTTCAAGTAATTATTTGTAGAGAAATTTATCAGATCTCTGTTTCGCAGTTTCAACTTTCGCAGCAGCCCCTGCTTCTTAAGCTGGGCAAGTCTGGCTGCTTCAAAACTCATACTCTGTATCCTGCTCTTTGAATCAGATCAAGATCGTCTTCATATTGGCTGCCTTCAGTTGTAAGCAGAGTTCCTGTCATAATTCCGGTAACACCAAATGAAAACATCTTTTCACTCATTTCATCAAGCCTGTTTCTACCGGCACAGATTCTTAGTTCTGCAGAAGGATTCACCATTCTGAACATTCCAATTATTCGCAGAAGTTTTTCGGTGGAAATATCTTCACCTGTAATAGAAACACCCTCAACAGGTACAAAGAAGTTCAGAGCAATGGAATTAACTTCCAGTTCAAGCAGCGAGAATGCCAGATCAATTCTGTCTTCGTCTGATTCTCCAATACCAATTATTCCGCCTGAGCAAACGGACATTCCAGCAAGTTTTGCCCGTCTTACCGTCATTGCTCGCTCGTCCCAGCTGTGTGTTGTGCATATAGAGGGGAAAAATGCTGAGGATGTTTCCAGATTGTGATGGTAGCGTGACACTCCAGCAGCTTGTAACAGCTTCAATTCTTTGAATCCAAGAATTCCCAGAGAGGCACACAGCGGGCAGTAGCCACTTCCTGCGGAGGCTGCATCACAAACTCTCTGAAACTCTTTACCGAAAAGCCCTCTTCCACTGGTCACAGTAGAAAATCGATGAATACCGGCGTCCGAGTTTGAATGATGCGCATCGATCAATTCATTCAGCCCCATCATGGGCTCACCCTGATTACCTGACTGAGCACAGAATGCACAATCTTCTGAACATGCTCCATTCTTCGCATTAACTATAGCACACAGATCAACCCTGTTTCCAAACCGGGCAGAGCGCAAACTGCTGCACATATCCTCAACCTCAGTCAGTGGAAGAACTGTGAGAATATCAAGTGCTTTCTGTCTATTCATTGTTTTTCCAGTTCAGATAGAGTTTTTCAAAGTTCTCAAGAAACGATACTGTTAGTTCTGCTCGGGAAAGCATCTTTCCAGTGAGTGAGAAAAGAGATTCAGCAGAGGAGTCAGAATCGTAATGTGATACATTTAAACCTGTCCCAACAGCCATGTAATAGATGTTACTAATCTCACCACGAACCTCACACAAAATTCCGCCAAGCTTCTTTTCTTTAACAAACAGGCCGTGGCTTTTCGCCACAAAAACGTGCTCGGGGAAAAACTTAAGCACGCTCAGCTCAAGTGACTTCAGAGCCAGCTCTGCCACCTCACCTGCCCTGGCAAGTTCCACTTCCGGCCGAAGAAGAATTGAAAGGTACAGGTTTTTTCCAGAAGGGCTTGACCAGGTTCCACCATTTCTTGCTTTCCCTGCAGTCTGCCTGTCAGCAGTTATCACAGTACCAGATACAGCGCTGGAGTTACCCAGTACCATTGCCCTGTCGTTTGTTGAAGTAATTTCAGAATAGTATTCTATTGTTTTTCCCATAACAGATGTATTCAGCATTGTAGAAAGTACTTCGCCTGACGGTACATCAGGAACAGAAACAAGATGATAACCAAGGTTTGTGGAAGCCCTAATCTCAAACCCCATATCTCGAAGTCCCTTGATCCGCTTCCAGACTGAAGCTCTGCTAACACCCAGAGTGCCTGCAATCTCTTCACCGGAAACAAAGGTATCAGCATTTTTCAATATCTCTACAACTGCAGCCGAAGATGGCATTCAAACCTCCTAAAAGGGGACTCAATATGTCGGGAAAATGAACAAGGAAACAAGAATTGTCAACCGCAAACTACTAGCAGGTTTACAATCCCCGAACCAAAAGAAAAAGGCAGAAAGCAAAATCAGTTTACTTTAGTCCCATATCTGTTGAAACTCATAAATTTCATACATAACAAACCACTCAGTTTAACTGACTCAAGTAAACCACGAGAATTACCATGTTATGTATACACCGCCTAGCAATTTATTATGATCATTCAGCATTGACTTGCTTTTACCCATTAATCATACTCCATGTGATTTACTTTTTCCCTACTTTAGCTGAGTCAGTACAATCCTTGTTAGACAAAAAAGAAATGGAGGATGAATGTTCTATTACGTTGGATTAACAGATGATCCTCAGAGAAGAAAAGGAGATATTGAAAATCCTTTAGAATGGGGAATCAAGGAGTTCGATTCAGAAGCTGCCGCTAAATCATGGAAAGCAAAGTACCTAGCACAATCTGGATATGTAGAAGATAAACCCGGATCTGCTGGGCTCTTCGGATACTGGTACAAAGTTGATACGAATCTCTTTCCGTGTCCTGACTGTAAGAAGCTCGTATCACCTAATGCAAGTTCATGTCCTAATTGTGGAAAAGTGCTATCCGTACCGGTAAAGAAGAAAAAAGGAACAAGTGGTTGCGCTAAGGTTGCTCTCTTTGTAATACTCGCATTTATTATTATCGGGTATATTGGGACTTTCACGGGCAACGGTTCATCAAGACCTAGCGGGTCATCCACTACGACTAATCGTTCCACCACTACCACAACCAATACTCCTACTGATAATCGTACAATGGGACAGAGAAATGCTCTTGCCACCGCTGAGAGCTATTTGGATTATACAGCCTTCTCTAGGCAAGGACTCATCGAGCAGCTTGAATACGAGGGTTTTTCACACAGTGATGCTGTATATGGTACTGATCATTGTGGTGCTAACTGGAATCAGCAGGCGGTTCTGAGCGCCCAGAATTACTTGGACTACTCGAGCTTCTCTAGGCAAGGTCTCATCGAGCAGCTTGAATACGAGGGTTTCACACACAGTCAAGCGGTATATGGCGTGGATGCTGTAGGCTACTAGTCCATCATGATAATGGAAGCCGTTCAGGTGGTGTAACAGCAAAGTGTTTTTCTTTACTACTAGACGCAAACCAGTAGGGAAAAAAATGCGAGCTACTGCTCTGG
>JAOZRM010000103.1 GCA_029940175.1 Candidatus Sabulitectum sp.
CAGAAGATCGGAGTCTGAATGGAACCCACCAGAAGTCTCCCGCAACCCAGAAAGAGGTGAGAAAGGGTAAGTGGAAAATCACTGTTTTCCCTTTCCACGGGCAGTTCCCATACCGTATAGCCTGCGAGTGCATCCAGTTTTACCACATCACATGCTGTCACGGTATAAATATTTCCGCTGTTCAGAATGAAGGGCGCATGAATAAATGAACCGCACTCCCATAAAAACAGTTCCTCTCCAGAGGCTGCGTCCAGGCAGAGGATCCCCAGATAGCTGATCAGAGCGTAAATCCTGCCATCACTGTACTGGATCTGGTAAGGAACATTCGAATAGAAATTGTCATCACTGTCAGTTTCATAAAACCACAGCTCATCAGATGTTTCCGTTTCAATCGCCAGGATTCCGCTGCGTCTTGTGCTTTCCTCTTCGTACTCAACTGCTGCGAACACAGTCCCTTCGTTACAGACGAGGTACTCTATCTCATCCACTCCGGGAAGACCCATATCTCCTGTTTGCCATGCGGATGACAGAAAACAGAATCCAATTGCCGGTAACATGAAACAAGTCATCCAAATACCCGCCTTAAGTGAAGAAAAACGAACGGCACAATCACACATACTAATAAATATATTCGCATAATTGTGTCAACGGCATCCCTCCCGTCCGAGCCTTGAACACCAGAAGGCACAGTCTGCTATTGTCCCAAACCTGATACAGGAATCGAGGTCGCAGGCTTCAGAAATCCATCAGAACTATACTCCTGGTGCTACTAAATGAAGATCCCTCAATCCTGCAGAAATACCCCCCGGGACAAACACGATTTCCTTCCCCGTCAGTTCCGTTCCAAATCAGAGAATGAGAACCGGACCCCACCTGCATATCAGCAAGAGTTGTGACAATTCTTCCCGCTCAATTGACTCCATCAATTCTTCTCTTTCTGATCTGATCGCCCCGGGTTCTCTTCAATTCCGATTATCTGGCCGGACTCAATCAAATACACAATTTTATTCTACAACACCATACCATACGCCTCATGGTATTACGATGGGAAAGTGCTGTGATCTACTTCGTAAACCCGATACTTCTCTTTAAAACAAATGAGTTCTGACTTTCCAGACCAATCTCGATATCCTGTGCATCAAGCATTGATAAAACTTCATCTGTGAGATCCTCCGGATTAACTTCAGCGAGTCTAAATGACTGTGCCTGGATAACTTTTTCCAGAATATTCCTGACAAGTCTGCCATTGCCGAATGAGCTGTCCCTGTTGTTATACGCATTTTTGAAATACTCTAGAAGAATAGCTTCCGCAGAGTTAGCTAATTTATATTTACTACTGACACACTTCATATTAAATATTTCTACTAATTCGCAAGGCTCATAATCCTCGAAGTAGAAAAACCTGTTAAATCTGGATTTCAATCCCGGATTTGATTCGATGAATCGTTGCATTTTCCCCTTGTAACCCGCTACAATTACTATAAGTTTATCTCTGTCATCTTCCATACGCTTTAGTAATGTATCAATGGCTTCCTGGCCGAAATCAATACCTCTACCATCCTCTTGCTTACTAAGAGTATAGGCCTCATCGATGAATAGGATACCATTAAGAGCAGAATCTATCACTTTATTTGTTTTCTTCGCAGTTCCTCCTATATGATCCGAAACTAGTTTAGATCGATCAACCTCTACAACATGTCCTTGAGATAACACACCAAGAGCCTTGAATATTTTACCTATCAATCTGGCAATCGTTGTTTTACCAGTGCCGGGCGGGCCGTAAAAGACAGTATGCAAAGCGATTTGTGTTGTGGCGAGACCTTTTTGCTCGCGTAGTTTCTCCATTTCCACAAATCTTAGCAGGTTTTCAATATCCTTTTTAATGTTCTCCAATCCCACCATTTTGTTCATGCTTTGTAGAATTTGATCCAGAGTTTGCTCTTCCTTTTCAACAAATTTATCTTCCAGTGCGTTCTCTATATCCTCGAGAACAATTGTTGTCAGCAATTCCCTCGTTATCTTGGAAGAATCAATTTCCACGAGCCTTGTAGACTGAATCCTGATGACTTCTTCAAAAAGATTCCGCACGAATCTTCCATTGCCAAATGCTCTGTTTCTGGTTTTAAACGCATAGTCAAAATATCGGTATAGTTTATCTTGAACTTCTTCTGCTATTGAATATCCCTTAGGCTCACAAAATACTTTGTCAAACAACTCCAACAGCTCATCAGCGTTGTAGTCTTTAAAAAAGAAGAAGCGATTAAAGCGAGATTTCAGCCCCGGATTAGAATCGATAAAGCGCTTCATTTCATCCGGGTACCCGGCTACGATGACAATTAACCTCCCCCTGTCATCTTCCATTCTTTTCAGAATAGTATCAATGGCCTCTTGTCCAAAATCATACCCGCTATCCTCAGGCTTTAATGAGTAGGCCTCATCAATAAATAATATTCCATCTATTGCAGAATCAATTGCTTTATCAGTCTTTTCAGCTGTTCCTCCAATATGTTGCGCCACCAGTTCCGTTCGATCTACTTCAATAACATGACCCTTTTTAAGAATTCCCAACTCTTTGAATATCTTCCCCAGTAATCTGGCAACAGTTGTTTTCCCTGTACCTGGCGGACCATAAAACACTGTATGCAATGACAATGAATTTACCGGCAACCCCTGGTTGATACGCATTTTCTCTATTTTCAGATGATTCATCAGTGAATCTATATCTTCTTTTATATTTTCCATTCCGATAAGTTTGTGAATTTTCTCCATAACATCCCGCAGAGATGATTCTCCAGGATCTTCAGAGATCTCAGTAGTAATATTTTCCTTAGTATCACCAATCTCTGTGTTGGATTCGGCCAGTTTGTCAGAAGCATACTTCAGGTTATTCTGATAATGCTCACTATCCGGAGTAACTTCTATAGCTTTCTTGAAATACTTTATCGCCTGCCTGTACTTGGACTGATAGTAGTAGCAATCTCCAATGCCGTTGAATGCCTGGTCATTGTAATCATTCGATTCGAGATCCAGTACTGTTTGATAGTATTGAATAGACTCGTCGTATTTCCCTATCTTGAAATATGAATATCCCAAATTCAAATGGGCCAGCTGATTGTCTTCATCAAGTTCAGCAACAACGATATAGCACTTTATCGCCTCGATATACTCTTCAATTGCATAATACGAATCACCTAATGAAATCAACATTATGTCACTGTTTGGTTCTATCTCCAGCCCTTTTTTTAAGTACTCAATTGAATCTCTGTGCTTGTTCATAGATGCAAAGGCTAATCCGATAGAAACATAAGTAAGGTAACAATCCCCTTTGATCTCCAGTGCTTCTTTATAACACTCAATAGCTCTGTTGTAATCTTCCTTATCAGAGAAAGAATCTCCAATCTCTATTTTTTTTAGCGCTCTTTCTTCAGCATCATCAACAAGTCTGATCATACTGATGGTTGTGTGCTCTTTCTCGCCATCGTTGTATTTCACATACAGATTGTTTCCATTAACTCGAACTATTTCAGCCTGATAAAACTTTTCTTCTTTTTTCCAGCGACATTCAATCATATCGCCACAACTTAATTCCGCTTGTTTAGTGCCGGTTTTATCAACCCACTGCTGATCGGTGAATCCCATGAGCTTAAAATAGACTTCATTCTCAACGCTGCTGATCACGGTAGCCGGGTAGTAATGCCCTGTGTCCCATAAGACAAAAATCGTGTTGCCCTTTTTGTAAGGATCGTTCCGGTTACCGAAAATGCCCAATGCATTACTCCTTATCTATTAGATAGTTAGCATTCTGCAGTCGCAATACTTAGTAGAGATCACATCCGCTAACAATATGCGATCAAAGAACAGCTGCAGATCTACTATAACTCTATATGCTTCAACTACTCCTTAATTTTCCTTTGGTACCACGAGTTGCCGGAAATAAATGGCAAACTCATCGAAGTAGAAAAATTCATAAGAAAATTGATTATCGCCAGTAACCCTGTTAAAAAACCAAGTATCATGGCAGCTACAAATGTAAACAGTAATCCAATTAAACCTGAAATAGCCTCCGATTCGTGATCTCTTTCCCAGGAACCACCGTTAACACTGACATAGTGTTTTTCTCCACTACCCATCAACAGACCGCCCATCACACCGCTGATGCAACCTCCACGCCCTCCGGATCTTTCCAGCCTTTTCAGAAAGGTATAGGAAGTTGGTCTGCTGGCTAGAAGATAGGACAACAGAGCTGCAGCATGTACAATGAGAAAGAAAGAGAAACCACGCCCACCGGTAAAATAGAAAAGTACACCGAGTAAAACGCTGCAGGTAATGATCCACCCGGACCCTGTAAATATTCTCTTCATTCTACCTGTATAAACCTCATTAAATTCAATTGTCCTTTTAACAAGTTCAATGTCTGTAGGAACAAGTTCCTTGTTTATATAATCCAGGCCACGCTTCATGAATCGAGCCTGACTTCCTTTGGTTATTGTCAGCCATTCAGTACCGTCTTCATCTTCGACTGAGCTAAGCTTTTCCTCTATCTTTCCAAGAACAAGAGAAGCACGGAAATTCCTTTCATCTTCATCAAGAACGGCATTCGATCGGATAAGTACCTGTTTCTCTGCACTGGGTACAGATAATCTTTCCCGAATCATAGTAATTATCACAAGAGGAAAAACAACAAACCCTCCTCCCAGATAGCCAATGAGCAAAATAAGCTCACCCAAATCGATATCCCCGCCTGATATAGAGAATAAGCTTGAGCTACGGTCTGTATCGGGTACACTGGAAACAACCGCCGTAATAGAATCAGAATCAACCAGCAAGGCTGAATCTGAATCCAATGAAACAACTGAATCTGTTTGCTCATTCCCATAAGCTGACCCAAAGCAAGCCAACGCAATTATGGCGTAAAGCAGTATGAATATTCTCAATTTCAACCTCCTCGGTGTTATCTGCAAATTAACTTTCCTCATATATTGTTTTATATGCTTATTTGCATATGCTGCATCAGCATTTAATAACATTTATTGGTATAAATCCACGCCATGATAATGAATACATATTTATCCAAATCCCAGACCTAATTCATCTTAATTCATTCATCACTTCAGTTGCCTATTTCAGGCCAAAGCCGATCCTGTATTCCAGTCTCTGTAATTCAACCGTCAATATTCATTCATTCATTTTGCCTGTCAATGGAGTCGATCTGCTCTCTCCGGTCACCCTATAAATATTGCAGCAATATTACTAGGCCTGAATAGCAACCATTATCAGGAGTTAATGAAAATTAGTTGTATTTGATGCAAATGAATTCCCGAAAGATACTTTCAGAATCCTTCCGAGAATTGAAAAGAATCATTTTCACTCGTCTATCCTGTTTCTCAAGTCTGCCACTATTGTATCGTGATCCCATTCTGACTATAGTAACATTTAATCACTTGGAGACAATGCATTAATCAGAGATGGGTAAATATGCAAAAAGACAAGAATCGTTTTATTCAGTTTTTCGTCTGTACACAGATTGATGTCATCGGCGTGAAAGATGAGCTTGTCGAGGAGAAAAGATCCGGCATCTATGTTGGTGAAGCAGCTGTGAGCAGGTTAAGAAAGTCCGGCGCAGAGGGTGATGATCCATTAGTTGACTACGGCTGCTACCTGCTCTCAGATTCCTGCACGAACGCATATGTTGTTTCAGACGAAGACTGGCACCCGGAAAAGTGGTGGGAATTTGATGTTTTCGGCGGACCACACTGTGTAAAGGGAAGTCATGGCGCCAAATTACCTCTTAGACTTGAAGCCCATCGGTGGGATGAAAGATTCTTCTACATCCGTGCCAACTCTATTGACACATCCGCCGACCCCAGATACTCTAAAATTCTGCATTCACTAACAGAGGATGTTTTTAAGACAGACATAAAAATCGGTATTGCCGGAGTCATGTCTCATATCAAAGTAGACTACCTGATTTTTAATCTATTAACCACTGAACCAGTTTTCTCTCCTGATCAAATTGCTGTTTGTGAATATCTTTGTGCATCACAGAACCAGGCTGACCACGATGCAGCAATGCGGAAATTCAGACAACTGGGAGTAAATGTTTTTGAGAACTATGAGGATTTTGCGGCATGGGCCGATCTCCCCACTAATCTTCTCCAGAAAAAACATGGAGAAGAGTAAATGTCAAAAAAGAAAGCTGAAACATTTCAGGTAAATGAGAGCGTGTCCGATCTCTGCATCGCGGACATGGAGATCACAGAACTCATTATATCCGCAGACATCGGTGTGCTTCATCTTGAGAACTCCACAATTGCATGCATAGTTATCGACGAAGGAATAACCATTCCCACAGTTAAAATAAGCAATTGTATAATAACGGATAGTCGGCATCTCTTTGGGGTAGATAAACTTACAACAGTAAGCATCTCAGGAAGCTCAATCGAAAGCATTGATCTGAGCAACATGAATATTCAGGCTTTTACACTGATACATTCAAGAGTCAGTGGGAATGTATTGCTTACAGGATGCCACATCACAGGTGAAATTACAATCAGCAGTACAAGAATTCAAGGCTGTATCAGACTGGATTCGGCCAGCATCATGTGCCCTGATGGAATTGTATGCACTCATAATACAATACAGGGCAATATCGAATTATCTGACACTATTGTAAAAGGACAGTCGGATCTTTCACACTCTGAGATGAACAATCTAACTGCAAATGATTTCGAGAGCAGGGGTGGAGGATTCTCCCTTGCTCACTCAAAAGTCAATGGAAAACTTCAGCTTCAGAACTCGGTAATTGATGGAATTGCTGATTTTAACGGAATTGTTGTATGCGAGAATTCTGATGTAAAATACACAGTTTTCCATGGTTTATTCGATGCCGCAAACTCGAAGTGGCTGGGCAACCTGAATATCTCATATTACGCTGGTGAACTCAGTGGGAAAAGAATGCAGTTCAAGTCCGGGATCCATTTTGACAATTCCTACATCAAAGGCGACTTGCTGGCCCATAACACAGTAAACAATGGAGAGATGCTTTTCATTGATGCTGAAATACTGGGCAAATATGAACAGACCAATTCACAGATCAGTGGCATTGCCGTGTTCCAGAGAACGAAATTTGCTAACACAGTAAATTTTAATGGATCAAGGTTTCATTCGCAATTCCTGCTTGATACAATAAAAGCAAAAAACATACAGTTGGACAGAACTTACCATAATGATTGTGCAACCATTAAGAACAGCGAGATCAATAACTTCTTTCATGGACGGGATTCGCATTTCGCAGGAGGCCTGAAAATTAGTTCATCCTGGTTTCATGGAGAATTCGTTCTTCAAGGGTCCAGTATAGACGCTGAACTGATTGTACATAATTCTACTTTCCACTCGGAATTCCATCTAAAAAAGCTGACCACCTTTCCTCGACTGAAATTGATTGAAATATCGAAATCACATTTCGACGGAATTGCAGATCTGTCAAACACAAACATTACAGCCGACATGACAGTACTGAAAGACTGCTATTTCGGCAGAAAATTTCTGTGGCATGAAAGCATACTTAACGTTCCTGAGATTTCATTTATCAATCTGGAATTCAGTTCGATTGTGGATTTCAGGGCAACTGAATTCTCTTTGCCGAATTGCCTCAGTCTTACAAGGGTTACTACTGAAAATATTCTGCTCACAAGAGATCAACTTCAAAATGCTCTGTACATGGCTAAGATCAAAGGAGACATGAAAGAAAAGGCATGGAGATATGAAAGAAACGCTGAAACATACCATTGGACCAAGGATGTATTTGCCTGGAACAGGAAATACTCAGATCAGGATTGGGCAATTTATAATTACTTGAGAGAAAACACGAAGAAGAACATTTGCAAGGGGTTATCCAGGCCACTTGGAATCTCAAGGGTAATGAAAGCAGTATTTGTAGACTATCTGGGAATCTATCTGTTCTGGCGATTGGCATGCGGATTCGGATTAAGACTGCGATACATGATCGGAGCATCAACTCTAATAATTGGAATGTTCGCCGTTGTGTACTCTATGAATCCTGATCAATTAGTGATCTGTGATGAAGCATACAATTCAATGATCCAATCCAACCAGATCCAAATCACCGCTGAGGAGGCCGATGCACCCCGTGAAAATTATCAAACAGCTTTTACAGTGAACATGGGGCAATCACTGGAATTCTCTGCTTCCATATTCACGGCAATGGCTTCAGGAGCAATGTTTACAAAAATATACAGTCCTTTGAATATTCTTGTAATCACAGAAGGCCTACTGGGAGTATTGTTTACCACTTTGTTTATCGGATCTGCTATTCGCAAGGTGATAAGAACAGTGTAGAGCACGGTTAACAACAAGAAACAAGACAGGGAGAGAAACGCATGATGCCTAAAATTTTTATCAGCCACTCACCACTGGATAAGAATATTGCCCACCGTGTAGTCTCCTATCTTGAATCCAATGGTCAACGCTGCTGGATTACACCCAGGGATGTTCCCGACAATACTGATCCTGCTGATGCCATAATTGACGCCATTGACTCGGCTTCCTGGATGATTCTTGTTCTGTCAGAACACTCAAACAATTCTCCACAGGTGCGCCGCGAGCTTGAAAGAGCTGTCAGCAAGGGTATAACAATCATTCCTCTGATTATTGAAACAGTAGAGCTTGCGAAATGGATGCAATACTACATCTCAGCTCATCAGTGGTTTGATGTTACGAGTGTATCTCTGGAAAAGAAACTCTCAGAACTGCTGGATCTTTTCGAAACTGACAAAGATGTATCAACAGACCTTTCATCTCTTACAGACGACCTGGACAAACTCTCTCTTGCTCTTGATACAGCAGAAGAAGAAACCGCACATCTACTTCCAGGAGAGAAACGAAAAGTAACTGTTCTCAACATTCATACAGAACTATCAAAATCAGACCTGCCCGGATCAGCAAGGCAAAGCATATCAAAAACCATTGATAATCTTGTAGATCGTTACCTCAAAGCATACAATGGCTACCTCGACAGCAGGAACAAGGAAACCTGCCGCTGTGTTTTCGGTCTTGAACATGCCCGGGAGGATGACACCCGCAGAGCCGTACGTTGCGGCATCCGCCTCTTCAACGGATTCAGCGAGCTGAATTCCGTTCTCAGGCAGAAGAACTTCACAGTTAACTTCGGTCTGGGAATAGCCTCAGGAAGCATTGAGGTTGAGCAAACAGGGAAAGATCATCCCGAATCAAGCGGCGAGCCATTCGCCACAGCTGAAACGCTCTCAAAAGCAGCATCCAACGAACTGCTGTCAACAAAGTCAGTTTACAAAGTGAGCAAAGATCAGTTCATCTGGGAAAAGCATTCAAAAGATATTTACCGGATAGCAGACTACAGCATAGCCGGTCCGGAAACAAAAACTCTCAGCATTCGTTCTCTTTTTGTAGGTCGAGACAAAGAACTCTCCACCCTTAAAGAACTCCTGGCGAGACAGAAACAGGGGACAGATAAAAACCGTAGAGACAAAGCAAAACACCTGGTTCTTGGAATCAAGGGAGAAGCCGGAATAGGCAAGTCACGGCTTGTTCATGAGTTTACCGGAAAGAACTGTCAGAGCGAAGAGATTCTGCTACTCAAAGGTCAATCCCTTTCCTACGCCCAACCCCCCTACTGGCTGTGGACAACTCTTCTTCGCAATCTGCTTAACATTGAACTTGGCAGTTCCATTTCTTATGACCAGTTCCTGACACGATTATCTAAAATGAGCCATGACGAGAAACTCATCAAATCAGCTCCTTTCCTCGCTGAATTACTATCAATAAAATCCTGTGACAAAAGGCTGGAACAGCTGGACAACAAGGCCATTGCTCTTGAAAAGAAAATCGCTGTGCGCACTCTATTTCAGGCACTTTCAACAAACAAACAGATGGTTGTGATCCTTGAAGATCTCCACTGGATAGACAGCACAGACAAAGAGATGCTCGAGTTTGTTGTTGGCAACTGCGATACAGATATGCCGGTCGCTTTTCTGCTGCTGTACAGACCGGAGCGTAAGGACGGCAGCAGAGTAGAATTCAAGATTCATCCCAACTACGCCGAAAGAGAAGAGATTCAGATAGTTGAAGTGGATGATAAAGCATGCGCCACTCTTGCTCAAGAGCTGCTTAAAGCAATCAGTGAAACCTCCATGGGTAAAATTGCACCGGACGCAGAACAGTTCCTGCTGGATCACTCCCAAGGCAATCCATTCTTCCTGGAGGAGCTGGTGCTTGACCTTGTTGAATCAAAAACACTAGCCAGTCAAGAAAATGAGTGGATATTCACTAAATCTCTGAAAGAAATATTTGTGCCCGAAAGCCTGACCGATCTTCTTCAATCCCGTCTGGACAGACTACCGGAAACATGGAAGGATCTTCTTCAGTTCTCATCTGTACTTGGTATGGAGTTCCAGCTAAAACTGCTGAATATGCTCACAGAAAGAATCTCCGCCACCGGGAATGTCATAACAGGGCTTAACGGCCTGGAAAACAAGCAGATGCTATTGTGTGAAAGAAGCGCCTTTGCAAACAAATACCTGTTCAGGCATATCCTCGTACACGATACTGCCTACTCCAACATACTTGAAGAAAATCTTCAAAAACTCCACAAAGCCGCAGCGGAAAGCATTGAAGAACTCTTCACCGGAGACAAAGAGGAAATTTCCGGTATCCTCTGCTACCACTACGAAAAGGCAGCAGTCATCCCCAAAGCAATCGAATGGGGCATGAAAGCCCTAAAAATTGCAGTTAAGAATTACAGCAACGAAGAAGCCCTTAACCTCTCTGACAAACTTGAAAACTGGCTTGGTAACAATCCTGAAACCAC
>JAOZRM010000104.1 GCA_029940175.1 Candidatus Sabulitectum sp.
TTCAATTTGATCCTCTCTCCAGAGATTTTCTGCCTGTCTGAATATCTGTGACTTAACCCATGCTCTGTCAGGCCAGATTCCCGTGGAATGCACCTCTTTGCCTGAAGAATCAACGGCTAATGCCCCTGTGATACTGCCCCGGGTGTGATAATCAAGAAGGTTGCTCAGGGATTCGGTACTCCGGGGAAGAGTATCAGGGTTGGTAATAAGAACAACAGGCGAGTCTGATTCCAGCACGGCCCTGTTGATACCGGCACCAAACCCTTCATTACCGGTAAATGGCAATACTCTTGCCCTGTTACCAGCACTGGCAGGCATCAGATTCCCATTATCTGAGATTATGCAGGAAGCGCCTGTATCTGACCATTCACCGATCCACGTTCCAACAACATCCGGACTGCCGAACGCCACAGTAACCACAGTAACAGGCAGTGCCAATTAACCCTCCCCGAAAAAATAGAGAACCCATCAAACAAAATGCAATATACTTAGTTTGCCATATTCCTGAATAGGCGGGGATAGGGCTTTCCTTTTTTCCCAGTCTAAGCTATTATGCACAGAACAAACTGGTTCAGGTCGATACAGCAATCACTCCAGATGAACAGGCTTCCAATGATACTTTCAGAGAACAAAAGACTCCCCAGAATAGGCATTCTAATTATTAACTACAACCAGTGGGAACTAACCCGCAAATGCGTTGAATCTCTTCTGGAATCTGACAAAGTTGAAGTTGTTATCGGGCTGGTAGACAACAACTCAGCAGAAACCAAACCTGACTGGGTTGATGGCACCGCGGAAGTCGTTTTCTTCAGAAGCGCTGAAAACAACGGATTCATAGCAGGTAACATTAAGGCATACGAAATAGTTCGTGACAAGAATGTTGATTACGTTTTTATGCTTAACAATGACACAGAAGTTGAATCGGATACTCTCAGCCTTCTTGTTACAAATTTCACCGACCACCCCGATACCGGACTTGTAACGCCTGTGATCACGTACGCCGGAGATAGAAATCTTATCTGGCATGCTGGCGGCACTTTTATTCCCCGGAGAATGGATGTTAAGCAGTTATACAAAACAGTCTCCGAACTTCCTGAGAATGCAGTTGAAGTTGATCAGATCTCAGGGTGTGCAATGATGATGAAGGCAGAGATGTTTGAAACAATCGGATACCAGGACACCGATCCTTTCATGTACCACGAGGATATTGAAAAATGCCTGAGATCAGTTGAGCTGGGTTTCAGGAATTACCTGGTTCCCGGTGCAAGAATCATACACCATGTCTCTATTTCAGCAGGTGGAGTACTTTCACCACTTGCCGTCTACTTTACCCACAGAAACAGATACATCTATGCAGAGCGCAATCTCAAAAGTTCAGATCTTTTTAGCTTTCGCCTCTTCTATTTTGCAAATACACTGGCCAAAACAATCATATATCCCTTAAAAAAATGTGGACATCTTGTTTTCTGGATGTGGCTTGCGCTTATTCATGGAGTTTTGAACAAACCGCACAAAAAGCCTGAAAAGCTCTTTCTTCAAGATAGATAAGAATGACAAAGAAATTATCCTGTTGCAGCAGCCTTTTCAAGAAGGGCAGCAACCTTGTCTGTCTCCCCGTGTATTGATCGGCATGACAGCACAAATTCTCTGCCAGCGGCTTCCATGGCAGATGAATCATGGTGGTTCCCGGAAAAACGCTTCAGAACATCAGCCATTGCGGCTGCATGAGGTTCAACAAGATAACCAGTTTCTCCATTTGTGATGTTCTCTCTGAATCCTCCCTGATCCACTGCAACAACAGCGGTCCCACAGGCCATCGCTTCCAGTGGAACAAGCCCGTAGGGTTCGTTGCGCTGAGGGCATGCAACAATAATTGCTCTTCTGTACAGCTCCCGAAGCCTGGTGTCGGAAATGCCCCGCTCGATGGTAAGATCAACCCCCAGCCTTGAAGCCATAGATGCAAGATATTCTGAATATCCCTCTTCCCCGCGATCTGCAACTGTAACCATTTTCGGTCTTTGCATCTCAGGGATCATGGATAAAGCTTCTACCACCAGATGGTGTCTCTTGAATTCTGACAACGCTCCCACCGTCAGCACGAAATTGCCTTTGTCTCCATTGCCGGTGGTAAAAAAATCTGTGTCTACTCCGGGCAGTACTACTACAACTTCACGCCTGTAAACCTGCTTGAGTTTCTTGCCCATAAATGCGGAATTCGCAAGAAGAATCGTAGCATCTTGTGCTGCCTGCCTATCCTGCTTTTTTTCCCAGGCTATCAAGGGAGCAATAAGTAACTCTCTTAGAGCGGAGCCCGTCTTGTACATTCCTTTTTCGTAAATGTAACGGGGATATTCCTGGCAGAAAAAGACCGATGGGGGTCCTGGAAATGAGATCAGGGGAGGTGCGGGGATGATCAGAGATGGGTGAGCCAATAAAGCCCGTGCTCCACTGTCCGCAATATCTCTTGCAATCCTTCTGGAAAGAGCTTTGTAAGCAAGAGCTTTTTTCCAGAGCAGAACTGGAGCTGCCAATTTGGCAACTCCCTTCAGTCGTTGTCCAGCTGGGAAGTCGTATGTAGTGACTGGGATTCCGGACTCGGGAAGAAGCTGAGTTCCTCCCAGGGGTAGGTAAGCGTGCCAGTCAAAGCGATTTCTTAAATTGTAAAGCTGCTGTCCTGCAACACGAACTGCACCGCCGGTGGGGAGATAACTAAAAAAAGCAGTCTTCATAAAACTAAAATCCCCTCGTTGATATCAATCTTTATTCACTCTTCCCTCAAACGCCCTGCAGCAGGAATCCAATGTCATCCCGGCAGTGGTTTCCCATGAAAGCTTTGAAACCCTGGCAAGTCCTCTTTGAGACAGTTCTTTTCTCAGTTCACTCTGACTGGCTAGTAGGAATAGTTTTTCAGCAATATCTTCCACACTGGCCGGATCGGCCAGAAGAGCGGCTCCACCTGCTGCCTCAGGAAGAGAAGAGACCGAAGAGGTAAGAACTGGAGTACCACAAGCCATTGCCTCCACCACCGGCAGACCAAATCCTTCATAGAGGGCCGGGTATGCCATGATATCTGCCATGGAGATAAGAGCAGGAAGCTTTTCGTCTTCTACAAATCCCGTAAGGTGAATTCTATCCCGAATATCGGTGTTTTTAAGAACCTCTTGAAGCTGATCTGCTCCCCACCCCATTCTTCCTGCAAGAACTATGTCCTGGGAGATCTTGTGTGCTATGGAAGCATATGCCTTAAGAAGCCTGGGAAGATTCTTTCTGGGCTCCAGCGTACCAAGAAAAAGGATGAAGCTGTCCGGCAACCTGAGACTATCTCTAACTTCTCTCAGAGTGTCCTCTTCCCCGACACGGGTTAACCCCGGAGCAGGAGCTTCGAGGATAACATCAACTTTGTCCTTAACTTCCGGGAAACTGCTGGCAATTTCACCTCCAGTGAACTCGGATACTGCGATGATCCTGCTTGCTTTTTTAATGAACCTGGGAATCAGGCTGTTCCTGGCCACAACACTGCGTACATGGTAGTCTTTCAAGAGAAGACCTGACAGATCATGTATGGTTAGAACAGAGGGAATTCCAGTAAGAAGAGGGAGCCTGTGAAAGGGACCAAGAAAAACATCAACACCATCGCGGCGAAGCCTCAGGGGAAGACCCAGTTGAAACCAGAGCTGAAACTTATGATATGGTAACCGAACAATTTTTATGTGGAAATTGCCTGGAAGATCAATATCAACTTCTTTGTTTGTATACAAGATAAAACTATGCTGCTTTCCAACAGCGGCCAGGCCATGGAGCAGGTATTTAACATAGTTGGTGATTCCAGAGACTCTCATGTAAAGAGGTGACACATCGATTCCGATTCTCAAGAAGACCCCCGGGTTTGAAGACTGAATGTAAATACAAGCATGCAGTATAATACTAAGAAGACATTTATTATCACACCTGGGAACATGGCCGAAAATACTGCAATATCTGTAGTGTCCAGAGGCCTGCATTGCGGGAGACTTTGTTAATGAAAAAAATAGCTGTTTTTCACATGTTGCCTTCAGGAGGGGGAATCAGGGTTCTCAGACAGTTTGTTCAAGGTCTGTCCGCTGATTTTGATCTTCATATCCATCAACCGGAAGGTGCATCCAGCGCAATAGGTCGATCTGACATAAAGGAAACTGTCTATTCTTATCCAATGTGGAAAAAGCCTGCGGGTCTGCTAAGGCCGGTGGCGCCTGTATTTCTAATTCTCAGACTGCTGAGCTTCAGGCGGGTTTGCAGGAAAATAGCAAAACAAATAAACATCTCTGCTGATGCAGTTCTTGTACACAACACTATGCCTGTGGCAGCTCCTCCAATTCTGCAATTCCTGAAGATTCCTTCTGCTTACTTCTGTTACGAGTATCCCCGGCACATATTTGAGAAAGATATTATCCAGCGAACAGAATCACTCCCGGCCCGAATGGCCCTTTACCCTCTGGAACAACTTGAAAGATCAATCGACAGAAAATCCACCTGTTCTGCCCATCAGATCATCACATTTTCCAGCTATATGCAGGGGAGAATTAGAAGTATCTACCAGAGAGATTCAGTTATAGTCAGACCCGGTATAGACAGCTCCTTTTTCTCTTCCTCTTCAAACATTCAAAGAGATAACAATGTTCTATCAGTAGGAGCTCTCTGGCCCTTCAAAGGTCATGAGACTGCAATAAAAATAATCGGACTTATCAAGCAGGACATAAGACCTGTTCTCTGCATTGTTGCTGACAGAGAATATCCGGGATACCGGAAAAAGCTTATTGCCCTTGCTAAAAACCTGTCTGTAGAACTATCCATCCAGCAGTGCATCTCAGACAATGAATTGAGAGAACTTTATCGCGGAGCAAAGGCTGTTCTCTGTTGTCAGCGACGTGAACCCTACGGGCTGGTTCCCCTGGAGGCCATGGCATCTTCCGCTCCTGTGATTGCCATAAGTGAAGGAGGCTTTGTAGATAATATTATCCATGGCGAAAATGGTTTTCTCTTCGATGGAAGTGCTGAACACGGAGCAGCTATTCTGCTGAAAGTGCTGATGCCCCAGACATCTACCCATGAGCAAACAACCTCAGGTTTACAATTTATCCAGCAGAAAAGAACCATCCGGAATGGAGTAAAAGAGCTTGGTAAAATTCTGGAATCCCTGTGAGAATTGTATCCGAAAATTCGGAAAATAAGCTCAAACTACTTGCAGGTAATGCAAAGGTGTACGGAAATGACAACTTCTGTTATTTTACCCCATTCAGGAAATGTAGCGAATCTGCATCGTGAGTTAAATCTCCAGTTAAACATTGAAGGGGAACCATGGGCAAAAAAGTACTGATCACTGGAGGAGCTGGCTTTATTGGATCACACCTGGGTGATCTCTTTCTCTCCAGGGGCTACGAAGTCAAAGCCTATGACAATCTTGATCCTCAGGTTCATGGAGAGAATGCTTCCAGACCTGGCTATCTGAATGCTGAAATTGAATTGATTACAGGAGATGTCAGAGATGCCGAGTCCTTTGCCGGAGCTCTGAAAACTGCAGATATTCTTGTTCATTTTGCGGCAGCAGTTGGCGTGGGTCAGTCAATGTATGAGATCACCAGATACACATCCATAAATACAATGGGTGCGGCTGTTGTTCTGGAAGAAGCAGTTAAGCAGAGAGACCATATAGAAAAAATGCTCGTGGCCAGCTCAATGTCTATTTACGGAGAGGGTCTATACATTTGCCCTGAATGCGGTGAATCTACACCAAGACTCAGATCCGCCGAACAGCTTACTGAACATAACTGGGAAATGCTTTGTCCTACCTGCGGAAATGTTTGTATTCCTGCTCCCACACCGGAGACCAAACCTCTATTCCCAACCAGTGTCTACGCAGTAAATAAAAGAGATCACGAAGAGCTGTTTATCTCTGTGGGCAACGCTTACAGTATACCGGCAACCGCAATGCGTTTCTTCAACGTTTACGGAGAAAGACAGGCATTGTCCAACCCGTACACCGGCGTGGGTGCCATCTTTGCTTCCAGGCTGCTCAACGGCAAACCTCCAATTGTTTTTGAGGACGGGGGCCAGAGCAGAGACTTCATTCATGTTCATGACATTGCTCTAGGATGCATGCTCGCTGTTGAAAACGACAAGGCCAATGGCGAGGTTATTAATCTGGGTACTGGACGCAAGTTGTCTATATTGGATGTAGGTGAGGCCATTGCTCAGGAACTTGGAAGACCAACAGATAATTTCATTGTTAACAACCAGTTTAGAGCTGGAGATATTCGTCACTGCTATGCTGATGTTTCCAGAGCTGAAGAACTGCTCGGTTTTCACGCTTCAATATCTTTTGAAGATGGAGTGAGAGAACTTTGTAACTGGGTGGGCAGCCAGACTGCCGTTGATATGGTAGACAAAGCAACAGATGAATTGCAGAAGAGAGGTCTGACTCGATGAAGTTTCATTTATTGATCGACGCCAGAGCTGTTCAGAGGAATGTTGACGGTATCAGCAGATTTTCTCTAAATGTTACAAGATGCATCATGAAGAAACGTCCCGACTGGAAAATCACAGCTTTGATCGGGAAAGATGCAGCTTTTCATCTTGAGAACACTGGAGCTGAGATCATCCATGACAATTCCTCAAGGTTCAGTAAGCGTGCAAACAGAAAACTTTCAAATCAGATAGATGAAATGGCTCCGAACGTACTTTTGAATTTCTCCATGGCTGGTCCCCAGTCCAGTGTACCAACCATTGTTACTGTGCACGATCTGATGGTACTGAATCTGCCTTGTTACTTTGGCGACAGTATTCTCCGCAATGCCTTCAGTCGATTCCTGTTCAAAAAAGCCCTGAAGGCCTCCACATCACATGCATCAGCAATTGCAGTTCCCTCGATGACAACAAAACTTGATGTGATAAGAACCTTCCAATATGCAACAGAAAAAGTATTCATCACCGGAGAAGGCCAGGCTCTCTTCGACTCTCCTGTAAAGAATAGAATGGAAAGAAAGGATTTCTTTCTTTACGTAGGTAATGCCAGGGGATACAAGAATATCCCTCGTTTCCTTACCGCTTATGGCAGGCTATGGGCTCTGGATAAGAACACTCCACCCCTCACAATGGTGGTAAGAAAAGACAGAGCTTACAGTTACTTCAGGAAACATCTCGACTCTAATCCAGCAAGGGATAATATCAAAGTAGTAACCCACATTTCCGATCATGACCTGCGGATTTTGTATCTATCCTGCAAAGCTCTGCTGATTCCTTCAGTATATGAAGGTTTTGGGCTTCCTGCTCTGGAGGCAATGGCAACAGGCGCACCAGTGATGGCTTCGAAATCAACAGCTCTCGAAGAGGTTGTGGGAGAAACCGGTATACTGATCGATCCGTATTCGGTTATAGACATAATGCGTGGAATGGCCGAACTGTCTGCTGCTGCTCCGGAAAAACTCATAGAACTGGGAGAACTTGGCAGAAAGAGATCATCATTATTCTCGTGGGAAAAAACTACAGACCATTTCCTTGAAAAAATCCAGGAGCTCACATGAAAGTTGCTGTAATAAATCCACCTTTTATGGATGGTAAATTCTCCCGATCCTCCAGATCTCCTGCCATTGTAAAAAGTGGAACTATGTACTGGCCTTTCTGGCTTGCATATGCAGTGGGCACTCTTGAAAAAAGCGGACATGATGTACTCTTTCTGGACTGCCCTGCAGAAAACATCACAAGGAAAGACCTTCTAGTAAAGTTGGAAAAGGCTTCCCCGGAAATGGTGGTTCTTGATACCAGCACACCGTCCATCCACAGCGATCGGACTGTTGCCGCCGCGATTAGAGAAATATTTCCGGAGATTGCAATTTTTCTTGTTGGAACCCATGTTAGCGCCCTTCCCGAGAAGGTTCTGATTTCTGCACCCTTTCTAACAGGAGTAGTAGCAGGAGAGTATGATCTTACCATTCCAGAAATAGCCAATGTCATAGAGAGCGGCGGTGAACTGAAACAGGTTTCAGGCCTCTGGTTGAGCAATCAGGATGAGCCATTCTTCACAGGAGACAGAGAACTCATCTCCGACTTGAACTCTCTTCCAATGCTTGCTGATGTGTACAAACGGCATTTGAAACCGGAGAATTACTTCTTTGCCGCTGCAAGATTCCCCTCTGTCATGATGATCACGAGCAGAGGATGTCCCTTCAAGTGTTCCTATTGCGTTTGGCCACAAGTTCTTCATGGTGGTACATATCGTTCCAGGTCTGCGCAGAATGTAGTTGAAGAATTCATGAGAGTTCAGGAGTATTTTCCACAGGTTCAGGAGATCGTCTTTGAAGACGATACATTCAGCGTGGATTCCGGCCGGGTAGCAGATATCTCAGATGCATTGATCGCAGCAGGCAACAAATTGCCCTGGACGGCAAATACAAGAGCGAATCTATCTCTGGAAGCAATGAAGAAAATGCGCAAAGCAGGCTGTAGAATGATAATTGTCGGTTATGAATCCGGAAGTCAGGTTATCCTGAATGCAGTGAGTAAGGGAACCACTGTAGAGCAAAACCTCAGCTTTGCAAAAAGGGCAAAACAGGCCAGGCTACTTGTTCATGGCTGCTTTATGGCTGGCAATCCCGGAGAGACAAGGGAAACCCTGGCGGAGACCCTTGAAATGGCAATACAGCTTAAACCGGATACAGCTCAATTTTTTCCTATCATGGCCTATCCCGGAACACGCTTATACCAGCAGTATCTATCTTCCGGAAACTTGAGCACCGAGGACTACACAAAGTGGCTCACAGACCAGGGGCTTCATAATTGTGTTGTGAATCTTCCGGGACTTTCTTCAGAGGATCTTGTCAATTGGTGCGATGATGCTAGAAGAAAATTTTATCTCCGTCCCGGTTACCTTGTTTACCAAGCCATTCAAACCCTTCTTCACCCAGCAACAGAAGGTCGGCGGACCATTCGTGCTTTCTCCACATTCAGAAAGCATCTCTTCAGGAAGAGATCATGAAAAAATTCAGCATTCTCCTCGGTATGGTTTTTGATGGAATTGCAATATTTCTTTCTCTCTACCTCTCTTCTTTCATTAAATTCAAGTGGGGTATTTTCCCAGGGGTTTCCCCTGTTTCACAGCAGATAATTGTTTACGGCAGTTTCGTAACGATTCTCTACTGGTGGATAATATTCGCGCTCACTGGCGCTTACAGACTACACTGGGACAGAAGCTGGGCAGACGAGATCCGGATGGTTTTTAAGCCGATAATTGCTGGATTCGTTATCCTTTCCCTTTTTGCTTTTCTTGTAACACCGGAGGCTTCCATCGGAAGATGGATTTTCTTCGTCTATTTTGCTCTTATTAATCTTTTTGTGTTTACAGCAAGATGCATTTCAAGGCTCCTGGAGAGAAGACTTGCCAAAAAGAACCTGCTCCAGAGAAATATTCTTGTTATCGGACTTGGAAAATCCGCCAGAGAACTGGTGGATTATCTGGCAGTAAATCCTGCCCTGGGCTACAATGTAAAGGGATTTGTTAATCCTCCGCATCCAGTGAGCAATCCATATATCACCGAAAAAGCCCTGGGGGACATCAGCAATATAAGTACTCTTGCAGAACAATATGGTATTACTGATCTTCTTGTGACCATAGCTTCTAATTTTCATGATGACATCCTCTCTCTTCTTCTTCCTGCCGTGCAAAGTGGCCTTAAGGTCAAGCTGGTACCTGATTTGTTTGATGTGGTAGCAGGTCATGTGCACAGTACTCAGATACTTGGACAACCTTTGATGGAGCTTGTTCCAGACAGACTTTCTTTCTGGGAGAAACTGGTTAAAACTGTTGGTGATTATCTCATTAGCCTGCTTGTTATTGTCCTCGGATTGCCTCTATGGATACTTATCAGCCTGATAATTGTAATAGATTCCAAGGGCGGAGTATTCTATCGTCAGGAAAGAACGGGAGAAGGTGGCAAGGTCTACAGAATCTTCAAATTCCGATCAATGGTGGCAGATGCAGAGAAAACCACAGGTGCAGTGTGGGCAGGTAAGGATGATGCCAGAGTGACAAAAATCGGCAGGATCATTCGGAAAACACGCATAGATGAAGTTCCGCAATTCATTAACGTACTAACTGGTGAAATGGCCGTTGTTGGACCCAGGCCGGAACGACCTGAGATTATTGAAGAACTAAGAACCATCTATCCGTTCTATGACAAGCGCCTGACTGTAAAACCGGGCATCACCGGATGGGCACAGGTTAATCTTGAATATGATACAAGTATCGAGGATGTTTCCAGAAAGCTTACCCATGATTTTCAGTACATAGAGAATCAGTCTCTTTTCCTGGATCTGGAGATCCTTGCGAGAACCGTTGTTGTGGTTCTTACAGGAAAAGGCGCTCACTGAATTCCATACGAAAGGAATTGAATAATGCAGGTACCTCTTTTAGACATAAACCGCCAGCATGCGGATATAAAAGATGAGTTAACAAAGGTCTTTGCCGATGCTCTTTCAACTTCACGATTTATCAAGGGCCCGGACATGGAAGCTTTTGAAAAAGAATTTTCCGAGTACTCCGAAACAGCAGATGCTATTGGCTGTGCCTCGGGTACAGACGCCCTGATTCTGGCTCTGCAGGCTGTGGGACTAAAAAGAGATGAACTGGTTATTACTGTACCATTCACCTTTTTTGCAACAGCTGGAGCCATTGTAAGAGCTGGGGGAACACCTGTTTTCATCGATATCCTTCCGGACACCTTTAATATGGATCCTGATCTTCTCCGGGAATGGCTGAATACCAACTGCGCCATGACAAACCGGGGAGTTGTCCACCGAACT